>JAIPEI010000041.1 GCA_021737245.1 Deltaproteobacteria bacterium
GTCTTGAATTTTGACGTTTTCGTCCCTCATGGCTGCCGAGGATCAGGCATCAGGAAAACGTCAAAATTCAAGACCTGACCCCATTTTCTATACTCCCCCAACACGTGCTATTTCCGCACAGGTCGGCATCCTCCTTCGGGCGCCCCCAATTACCGAGTCTTCTCGAACGCCCCTAGGCTTCGCATGTGTGGCTATACATCGCTCGGGCTGACGGGATTGAGGAGGTTGGTGGTATCCTCGTGGATCATGTACAGGCATGGGACAATCACCTGGAGATGGCGAAGATGATGCCGGAGCCCATGGAGACTGCCATGGGTAAGAGATTGGCGGCTTTGGCTTGACGCACCAGTTCCTGTCGCCTATTTTTTTGGTATGGGCTCACGATATTGTCCTTACGGATCACCGGGCAAATAAACTCAAACAAAACGGGAGCATAAAGGCGCTCCCAGTCCACAAGGAGCAAAGGCGTGAATTCCACCAAGCTCAAACCCCTTCAGTCTCTGCTGGATCGTCTCGGGCTCGATGAGATCCCCATGGGTGTTTTCTACACGGATACAAAGCCCTCCGAGGCCCTCACCCCAAAGCCCAACGATCTCCCCACCCGTGACAAGGAGATGCAGAACGCCATCAACTGGGAGAACGTATTCGGCAACTTTTCCTGCGTCATCGGCCATATCTGGAGGGCACGAAAGAAAAAGGTCCCGGCCGTCTTTGATGCAGAACACTTCGGATGCCCGGGAGGGGCGTTCTGGCTGGGTTTTATGAAACCCCAGACGGAAACCATCGTCCACTACGTCTCATCCGGCGTTCCCGGCCAGATGGAGGGGGAGCGCTACTGCGAGTCTCCCGATGAAATGCGCCGGATCTTTCAGGAGATCGATCCGCCCGAAGCCCGGGGGACATACTGCGTGGTGAAGTCCCTGGATCTGTTCACGGAGGACGAGACCCCGGACGTGGTGGCGTTCTTTGCACGGCCCGAGTCCCTGAGCGGCCTCCACCAGCTGGCGTCCTTTGTGACAAACGACGTCCAAGTGGTGACCTCACCCTGGGGGGCGGCCTGCACGGGTCTTGTCACCTGGCCCTACAAGTACCTGAACGAGGGGCGGAACAACGCAGTGGTGGGGGGCTGGGACCCGTCGGCGCGGAAATTCTTCAAGACCGATGAGCTATCCTTTGCCGTACCCTTCGGGATGTTCCGGAAGATGCTCGACTGCGCGGATGCATCTTTCCTCACCACCCCCACCTGGGGGCTGGTGAAAAAGAAGATCGCCAGAAGCAGGAAGGCGTGGGGGGAAGCGGAGTAATGGGTTTTGGGTATTTGCAGCTTATCATGCTCATTCAGCGGGGTCCCGAATAGCGTTTATTCCAGAGCAATTATTGAGGCTTCAGGAATACCAAACAACCCTACTACTCAAAAAATGTACCAGGTGGATTACTTGCCTGCCCCCATACGCCATAGGGCCATCTGTTTCTTGGCATTCATCGAAAATCCGGACGTGATCCGAAAGATCCTCGGTGGCACGCCCAAGAAATCCTCTTGACCAATCAACCGCCACAACCCAAATCCGGATTGACAGGTATTGGGCCGAGCGATAAAATAATGATCTTTCCGCCGTAGAATTCCATTCTCCCTCCTGATCATATCGATTTTTCCCATTTCCACATCTCCCGATCTACTTCCCTTTCTGCAGGAATCGTCCGGATATCCTGTTTTCTCGTTGGCACATCTTCGTGGTGCAGGCGTCCTAGTGGGTCCCCGTTTTCCCCTTCACCCCTTGACCCCAGGAGGAGACCATGAATCCCGAAACCATGCCCCCTCACGCTCGGCTCATGCAATTCATCGTGGGCCGTTGGATCAGCAAACCCCTTTACATCGCAGCAGAGCTCGGCATCGCCGACCTGCTTTCCCAAGGGCCAGAAACCATTGAGGGCCTCGCGGAGCGAACCGGCGCACACGCTCCTTTTCTCTATCGGATTCTGCGGGCCCTTGCCGCCGTGGAGATCTTTGCCGAAGACGAGGCTGGTCGTTTCACCATGACGCCCATGGCAGAGTGCCTTAGAAGCGGGTCCATGCGGTCCATGGCCCGGATGTTCAACGCGGAGTGGAACGATCTCGCCTGGATACAATTGATGGAGTGCGTTCGGACCGGCAAGACCCCTTTTGAGGAGGCCCACGGCATGCCCTTTTTCGCCTGGCTCGAACAAAATCTCGAAGCTGCGGATCTTGTGAACGAAGCGAATGCGATCAAGGCGGCCGCCAGTCACCGAGTCTTGTTGGAGGTCTTTGACTTCGAAGGAATCCGCTCGCTGATCGACGTGGGCGGAGGGACTGGCGCACTCCTCATGGAAGTGCTTGAGGCCCATCCCGAGATGGAAGGAGTGGTGGCGGACCTCGCTTCCGTGATCGCTAAAACCGAGAAAGCGATTCGCGAAAGGGGGCTGGAGGATCGGTGCCGGGCGGTGGCGTGTGATTTTTTTCAGACGATCCCGTCCGGTAGCGATGCCTGTATGCTCTCGCACGTGCTCCACGATTGGCCGGACGACCAATGCGCGGCCATCCTGGCCAGCTGCAGGCGGGCCTTGGAGAAGGGCAGCAAGCTGCTGGTGGTGGTGGAGATGATCGTCCCTCCGGGAAACGCCTTTTCAGTGGCCAAGCTACTGGACATGGAGATGATGGTGGTGACGGGGGGTTGTGAGCGCACCGAGGAGGAGTACCGGACGCTTATGACAGGGGCCGGGTTCCATCTTTGCAGAGTGATATCGACTTCCGAGAGCGTCTCTGTCCTCGTGGCGGAGCGCGGCTGAAACCCAGGGCACTCTTTGATCATGGACCGCCCCGCTTCGAGCAGCGAGATTGCGCGATATTTCCCTTTCGCCCAGGATCAAGGACCATTGGTAATCTGATTCCTTTGAGGAGGTTGATAAACTGACGAAAGATGTTCGACGCCGGACCCAAGCGAGCTCAAAAACAAAAAATCGGGAAAAGAGGTGTTACGTACAGCGTGGGCATCCTTATCGAAACATTGAACCGAGGCGGGATACAGAATGACAAGGATACCTCGATAATCCCTGCTCCCTGAAAGTTCTTGGGTGGGGGCAATGTCAAAAGATGGCCGAACAAAGTCATTTCCCATATCTTTTCGATACACCTACACATCCCTCCCCAAACCGAATCTCATTGCCACTAATCTTGGCCTACCCTATTGAAAAGGTGTGATTTTGTAGCGCCTGCTACAGCATGTCCACTCGCTCTGAGATATCCTTCACTCAACGTCTTCAAGAAAGGAGGTGAAACCCGATGCCAAAATGCGGGATTTGTGGTGGTGACGCTCCGCGCCAACCTTGCATCACTGAGGAAGGCAAGTGTGACCTCTGTGAACGGGAGGTCAAGCTGGCGGAGACCAAAGAGGAGAAGAAAAAGTGAACCCGTAGTGGGCCCCTGAACCCCTCTTCCGAGAAGATCGGTATGTGCATCAGGGGGGCACAGGGGTCCAGCAGATCGACTGAGAGGGGACGGCCTTCATCGCTCAGCGTTCCGAAGAACTGGAATGAGAACCGTCGGGCCTGTCATTCCAATCAGTTCCGGAGGTCCGGTGAAGAACAGCAACACGGATCGACTCGTCAAAGCGGTGCTGAGGGCCGGCCAGTTGCCCAGTGTCGTAGACCACGTTTCGCGAACGTCGGATACTTGGAGCACAACCCGTGAAAAGACATAAGCGACTCATCGCCTGTCGGGTCTTCGAGGACGAGTTTAGAGCGGTGCTGCCTGAGGGCGCCGATTTGGACATCACTTGGATCAGTGCCGGCCTTCACGCAGATCCCGAAGCGCTTCAACGTGAACTGGACAGGGTCCTATCGGAGTTCGATGGACAGGAGATGGACATCCGCATCCTCTTCGGCACCGGTTGTCATCCGGAGATTCATCGCCTGGCGCTTCGCTATGGGGCAAAGACCGCAGGTGTGAAAAACTGTATCGAGGCGTTCTGCGGCGATCGACAGCCAGAACTCGAAGCCCACCGCACCATGATCATGACGCCCGGGTGGATCCGGGCCTGGCCGCAGGTGATGGAGGCGCAGGGCTGGGACGCATTTGATGTGCGCATGAACATGGGCCGGTATGACCGGATTCTACTCCTTGATGCGGGCATCAATCCCTTGAGTGACGAGGAATTGATCGAATTCTTTGATTTGGTGCAGATTCCCGTTGAAGTCGAAATCCTCGACCTAGGACTCTTCCGCGAAACTCTGATCAAGGCACTGGCCTGAACTCCACCACCTTTCTTTGTTTTCATTTGATCTGCGTTTGTTGCGCCCCTAATATGGACTGGAGTTGTGTCAACCCACTGCCGGTCTTCACCTGCACCAAGAATGAGGGACGACATGGCGAAAGGATGCCTTTGCGAGCAAATGGCCGGAGAGGGAGTCGAGGTCTCTCCGGTCTGCCTCGGCCACCTCTGGCTGTTCGAGAACTTGACGGCCGAATCTCTGCAAGCGCTGGTCCGTGCAGCCGACAGAAAACGCTACGATCGCGGAGATTATGTGTTCATGCAGGGTGAGCCCGCCCACGAGATGTTCCTCATCAAAGCCGGACGTGTCAAACTTTCAAAAAATACGGAGGACGGTGCTGAAATCACACTTGATATCCGTAAGGCAGGCGATTTCCTGGGTGAAAACATGCTCAGCGAAGATGTGAACTACCCCCTTGCGGCCTGGTGCATGGAGGACACACTCATCTGCGGATTCACGAAAGATGGATTTGAACGGTTGGTGTTGGAGCATCCCCAGATCGGTCTTCAGGTGATCCGCAACTTGAGCGAGCGGATCAACTGGCTGGCCACCCGCGTGAGTAGCATGTCTTTCACCAACCTCGAGGATCGCCTTTACAGCGTACTTCAACAGGTAGCCCATGAACACGGCGTACGCGTCGAGGATGGCGTGGAGATCCGGTTCCCGCTGACCCATGAGGAGATCAGTTTCTTGGTGGGCGCGCACCGGGTCACAGTGACTCGAGCCCTCAAGGGGCTGAGAGAATCCGGGCGCATTTCACAGAAAGGACGAGCACTTATCGTTACTTCCGAGGTCTGATGTAGCGTGTCTCCAGTTCACTTGCTCCAGATAGCCTTCACTCCGTTGAAGTCAAGATGTGATCGGTAATGGGGTTTTTAGTTCGACAGAGCATCTTTCAAAAGGATGTTTCGGATCTGGAATCTGGCTTGCCGAATATGCCTTATCGAAATTATTCCGTTCCCGGTTTCAGAGCCTGAAGAATTGGCGCCATTCCTCCAAATCGTGGAGCTTACAGCTGCCAACGCTATCATTGAAATCGCCGGAATTCATGAATAATGCAAGAATTGTTTAATGCCAGAAAGGATCCATCAGGGGTGAGAAGCCCTTTGGGTTGGCTTTTAGAGAAGTGTCTTATTCCGATAGGCATAACACGACATGTGAAAACGCTAATGCTGATATACTCATTGTAATTCGATGGGATAACTAGGTTATGGAACATTTACATAGGCATCTTATATGGACAGAAACAAACCTTTCCACATTTTATGCGGATACATCTAATTATTTATTGTTGGGCCGATTTATAAGGAGATATTCATGAGAAGATACAAGAAATCTGATGCTGCAATCGCCAATCTCACGGCCGAGCAGTACCGTGCAACCCAACAGAACGGCACCGAACGACCGGGGTCAGGGGAGTATCTTCATAATGTTGTGCCGGGCATCTGTGTGGACATTGTGTCAGGCGAACTGCTGTTCGCTTCGTCGGACAAGTTCGAGTCCGGATGCGGATGGCCGAGTTTCACGAAGCCCATCACGCCTGCGAACATCACCGAGCTACGCGATACTCGCCACGGCATGATCCGCACCGAGGTTTGCTCGACCCACGGAGACAGCCATCTGGGACATGTTTTCCCGGACGGCCCGAGCGAACGCGGCGGTCTGCGCTATTGCATCAATTCGGCTTCACTGCGTTTCATACACCGCGATAACATGGAGGCCGAGGGCTATGGCGAATATCTCAAGCAAGTGGAGGAAAGGTGATGGCACATGAACGCGCGGTGTTGGCCGGTGGCTGCTTTTGGGGCATGCAGGAGCTGATCCGCAAGCTACCGGGTGTCGAAAAAATCCGTGTGGGCTATACGGGCGGTGACGTTCCCAATGCCACCTACCGCAACCATGGTACTCATGCTGAGGGCATCGAGATCCTTTTTGATCCGGAAAAGATCTCGTACCGCCGCATTCTCGAATACTTCTTCCAAATTCATGATCCGACCACGTTAAACCGACAAGGAAACGACCGGGGCGCGTCCTACCGCTCAGCGATTTACTACGTCGACGACGAACAGAAGCGGACAGCTCTGGATACGATTGCCGATGTCAATGCATCTGGTCTCTGGCCAGACAAGGTGGTCACCGAAGTCGCCCCTGTCGGAGATTTCTGGGAGGCAGAACCCGAGCACCAGGATTATCTCCAGCGTTATCCCAACGGCTATACCTGCCACTATCCCCGCCCAGATTGGGTATTGCCCCATCGCGCCGCGAAATAGGTGGCCCTATGCTTCGGGTATGACTATGACCCCTGTTGATTCCGTCGCGAAATATGTTTGCATCCTTTTCGCAATGAGCTCAAAGAAGCAATAGTTCTTGCGACTATTGGGATTGCAATCAGCATGACTTTTGTGGCTGGGATTCTTTTTTGGCTATTTCCGATTAGAAGAAAAGCGGACCAAAACTCTTCAGGGGCCTCATTATGCCATTATGGCTTACTGCATGTGTTTGGGGATTGGCCATCGGTTCAGGGCTCTTCCTAGGGGCGATGATTGCCTTTCATTTCGCGTTTTCTCACCTACAAATCGCCACCGTGATGGGATTTGGCGGAGGGGTGCTCGTTGTAGTCTTGTCCACCGGCTTGATGGAAGAGGCCTACCACTACGGCGGTTTCATATACACGACCTTGGGCTTTATCGGTGGAGGCGCGCTGTTCAGCACGGTGAACTGGCTGCTTTCCAAGCGTGGGGCGCAGCATCGGAAGCGTTGCGGGGAATGTGTCGGACAACCCTCCGAAACCGAGGTCCGCGGCAGCGGCCTTGCCATAGCCGTAGGTTCGATAATGGATGCCATCCCGGAGGCTTTTGTCGTCGGTCTCAACCTGGTCGGAGGTGCCTCTATTGGCAAAGCCGTGTTGGCAGGATTCTTCATCGCCAATATCCCCCAGGGTCTTTCAAGTGCTTCGGGTATGAAAGAGGCCGGCAGATCCGGCTTTTACATATTGGGGGTATGGTCAAGCATTTTCTTGCTCTCCGGAGCCACTGCCTTATTTGGGTTTTCTGTCTTCAACAACGCCTCACCGCAAGCCATTGCTTCCAGCAATGCATTCGCGGCTGGGGCCATACTGGCCATGCTTGCTGAAACCATGATCCCGGAGGCTTTTCAAAAGTCGCATAATTTCATGGGACTGATAACAGGATGCGGCTTTATTTTCTTTTTTCTTCTTACAAAAATGTTGTCATGAGAAAATATCCCAAGGAATATTGCCGTTTAAGTTGAGGAGCTTCAGTTCGAAAGAGTCGAAAACCGCGAATGGACTGTTTTCAATTGTATCACTGAAAGACCCGGGATTCCAGTCTTACCCTACAAACCTTGAAATCAGGCGGATTCAAGGATGAACCCTATCTCATTGAAATAAATTGTATTTATGTGTCCGAGAGCCTCCCCCACCAACAGAAAGCAGAGAGGGGATCAGTACCCCAAACGACGCAACGCCCGCGTATCGCGGGTCCAGTTTTTCTCCACACGGACGGTGAGGTCCAGGTAGACACGGGCGCTGAAGCGGGATTCCACCTCCCGCCTCGCCTCCTCTCCGATCCTCTTGATCATGCTTCCGCCCCGCCCGATCAGGATCTTCTTCTGGCTGGGAGTCTCGACGTGGATTCGGGCCGCGATGTACCAGATCCCCTTTTCGGTCCGCTCTTCCATGGCCTCCACCGTAACGGCCGCGGCATACGGGAGCTCGTGACCGGTTTTCAGATACACCTTCTCCCGAATGATCTCGGCGACCATGAAGGCCTCCGTCTGATCGGTGTCCATGTCCGGGGGAAAAAAGGCGGGACCGGGCTTCAGACGGACCTTGATCTCCTCAAGAAACAGGTCCACCCCGTCCCCGCTCAGGGCGGAGAGCGGCACGATCGCCTCGAACGGGTAGCGCTTGCCATACCTGTCCATGATGGGCAGGAGGGTCTCCCGCGGCCCGGTGTCGATCTTGTTGATGACCAGGAGGGCCGGCTTTCGGGTCTCCTGCAGCTGGGAAAGGATCAGGGAGACGTCCCGATCCTCGGGACGGGCCCGGTCGATCATGACGGCCACCAGGTCCACCTCCTGGAAGGTCTCCTTGGCCGAAGACACCATACTTTGGTGTAGCGCGGTCCGGGTTCGGTGAATGCCCGGCGTATCCACGAAGGCGATCTCCAGCCCCTCCTCGTGGTAGATCCCCAGAATCCGGTTGCGGGTGGTCTGGGGCTTCGGGGAGACGATTGCCACCTTTCGGCCGAGAATCCGATTCATGAGCGTGGATTTGCCGGCGTTCGGCGGTCCCACGAGGGCCACAAAGCCCGAGCGGTGATCCTGTTCGCCGGGCGAACAACCATGCGTAATCAAGGGAGCCTCTCCTTTCTCACGCCCGGCCGCCGGAGGCGCAAACGGTTTCGACCGCCGGCGCGCCCGGCGCCAGGGTTTCGTCCTGCACGATCTCCAGGGACCCGGTGCCTGTCTTGTCCTCCAGCTCTCGAACGCCTCGATTCCGGTACCCCCGGACCAGGGGCACGTCCCGGGGGTGTACGACGATGCGGAGGCCTTTTCCCCCTGGGAACTCAGGAAGGAGCGCATCGATCTTTCGATGATACAAGGCGGAACGAACCAGGAAGCCGAAGGCCGGGTGCCACGGTCCGGCCAGGACGCCCCCTTCTTCCAGGAGCTCGGCCGGTGCGAGAAGCCCGATACGGGCCACCGGGATGGTCCTGGACTCGAACCGGGAGCAGGCCTCGGTGCAGAGGGCCACGGCCTCCTTCAAGGAGTGAGGCCGATAGCGGCCCTGCCTGTGCCAGGCGGCCAGCAGGGTGCCCTCCAGGACCAGGGTAGGGTACAGGCGAACCAGATCCGGCTGCAGATCGAGACAGCTGTCCACGGTACCAAGGAAACGGTCCCTGCTGTCTCCCGGAAGCCCGGGCATGAGCTGAATCCCCACCTGAAAGCCGAAGCGGCGGAGGGCCTTCACCGCTTCGTGCACGTCCCGGGATGTATACCCCCGCCTGCTTTGCCGGAGCACCCGGTCATCCATGGACTGCACGCCCAGCTCCACCGTGGAGACGCCGTAACGCTTTAATGCGGCCAGCCGGTCTCCGTCCAGGGCGTCCGGCCGCGTGGAGACCCGCACCCTGTTAAACGGCCCGCGGTCCACCCATTGGAAGGCCGCCTTCAGGAGGTCTTCCATGGCATCCAGAGGAAGTCCGGTGAAGGTGCCCCCGTAGAACGCGGTTTCCGGGTTCCGATCCGTGCGGAAACCCGGCGAACCGGCTGCGTTTCGAAGGATCTCCTCCACTCCAGCGGGGGAGAGGACCGTGTCCCCCCTGCCGGTGATGCGCTCCTGCCGGCAGTAGACGCAACGGTGCGGGCAGCCCTGATTGGGCAGGAAGAGCGGCACGATCAGGGGGCGGGCGCTTTTTCGGTCAGCCATCGGTACGCCTCCCTGGCCGCCTTCTGCTCGGCCGCCTTCTTGCTCCTGCCCGTGCTGTCCGCCACCACGCGGCCGTTGAGCCGAAGAGCGATTCGAAAAACGCGATCATGGGGAGGCCCCTTCTCGTCCACGAGCACGTACTCGGGCCGGACCTTGTGGTGCAGCTGGGTGTACTCCTGGAGGAGGCTTTTGTAGTCCCGGATCGAAACCTCCTCCAGCTCCCGGATCAGGGGGATGAACAACCGCCTCACCATCTCGTCGGTCCTCGCAAACCCGGCGTCGAGATAGAGAGCCCCCATCAGCGCCTCCAAGGCGTTGGCCAGGATGGAGGGCTTGCAGCGGCCCTGCGTTCTTTCCTCCCCGCGCCCGAGCAGCAGGCAGCCGCCGAGATTCAACCCCTGTGCGATTTGACAGAGGCTCTGCTCGTCGACCACCATGGCCCGGAACTTGGAAAGCTCTCCCTCTCGGGCTTCCTTGAAGCGGTCCATGAGCAGATGGCTGATGGAAAGGTCCAGAACGGCATCCCCCAGGAACTCCAGGCGCTCGTTGTCCCGGAGATCCGGGTCGCCGACCTCGTTCACGTAAGAGGAATGGCGAAAAGCCTCCTCGAGGAGGCCCTTGTTGCGGAATGTGTATCCGAGCTTCGAGGTCAAGTTGTCCAGACGGTTTTCCACCCGGCGGATCGTCTCCCAGGTTTGACGGATTCGCAAGACCCCCTTCATCCGTCGCTGGAAATGATATAACTCATTGAAATTCCGCGTGCGGATCTCAGAGCTTCGGGCTTTTTACGACTCCATCGGGTTTGAGTCGGATGGGTCGCAGGTCGGGTCCGGCTCATCCTGTTTTTTCATTGATTTTTACAAGATGCCGTAATATAATTCAAGCTTTTTACTTCTGAAACTCGGGATCGGGTCCGCATGAAAAAACGCGTCATCCTCAAGCAGGAAGAGATCGCCGAAAGGATTCGGCGCATCGCCGGGGACATTCTTGAACGGAACCCGTCCATGGAAGACGTGGTCCTGGTGGGTATTCGCACCGGCGGCGCGTACCTCGCACACCGGCTCCAGGAGGCCATCGCCGGCGCCGGCGCTCCCAGGCCCCCGGCGGGCGTCCTGGACATCACCCTGTACCGGGACGACTGGACGCGGATCGGCGCTACGCCCATTGTGGGCAAGACCGAGCTGCCCTTTCCCATCGACGACAAGACCGTCATCCTGGTCGACGACGTGCTCTTCACCGGAAGGACCGTCCGGGCGGCCATGGACGCACTCATCGACTACGGGCGGCCGAGGAAGATCGAGCTGGCCATCCTCGCGGACCGGGGCGACAAAGACCGCGAGCTCCCTATCATGGCCAACTATGTGGGCGGCGTGTGGAGGACCTCCCCCCGGGAGACGATCAACGTCTACCTCCGGGAGGAGGGGTACGAGGACCACGTGACCATCGAAGAGAAAGAGGCGGCCTGACGCATCGTGGCGAAAAAGAAAGGCTCCAAGAAGAAGAAAAACCGGAGCGCCCCCCTGACCCCTGAACAGCGCGAGCTCCTGGAAACGCTCCTGACGGATCCCGCCCGCATCGACACCGGCGACATCCACAGCAGCCTTCCCGACCCGGCCCTTGCCGCGGCCTTCCTGGAGCGCCTTCCTGCAGACGATTCCGATCTGGTCCCCGTCCTCACGGCCGTACGGGAGGGCTTCGAGGAGAAATCCGTCCAGAAGTCCGTGCGCAAAGCCGCCTTCCGGTTCGAGCAGCGAGGCGTCCACGTGCCTGAAGGCCCCTCCCGCGAGAGCGCCGTCCTGCGCCGCGAGGCTTTGGAGGAGCGGGAGCCCTTCGCCTTCCTGAGCCCCATCGACGCCATGGGCGTGCGGGGCGTTCTCTTCGGAATCCCTCGAGCCCCGACGGGATTCGAGCTGGGGGCGGCCCTGGTGAGCGACGAGAGCGGAATCCTCCAGTATGCAGGAGGCGCCTTCAGCAAAAAGAAGGCCCTGGCGGCCCGGGATGACTTTCTGCAGGACTTTGGGCACGTCGTACCCGCGACCCCGGAGCATGCCGTCTCCGTGCTGGAACGGGCCCATCGGGCCAGGCCGGAGGCACCGGGCGGGGCCCCCTACCTCCGGGCCCGGCCCTGGATCCTGGACCGGATCGTTCCGTCCGAGATCCCGCCCATCCGCGGGCTTCTCCCCGAGGAGACCCCGGCCGATCAGCCGTTCACCGACTCCATGGCGGCGAGGCTCCTGCAGCATGAGATCCTGATCCACTGGATGGCCGATCCCCGCGAGGTGCGCTCACTGGCCGAGAAGATCCAGGAGGTTGAGGAAAGCCCGATCTACCTGTCGGAAGACCAGCGGGACCGGCGGACCGACGAGATCATACAGGCGTGGATTCAGGAAGGGTTCTCCGAGCCGCAACGGCAGCGGATTGCGGAACGTCTGGAGGAAACCGCTTACACGCTTTACAACCTGGGCGACGAGGAGCTCGCCCGGCTTGCCTGCATTGCAGCGCGCTCCCTAGAGGCCCGGGAGACGGTTTTCCACGTCAACCCTCTGCTTCGCGTGATGACCGAAAGGACTCTCACCCTCATACGGCAAGGGTATGAAGACCCGGCGGCACAGGGGGAGCCGGGCGAAGAGGACGGGGAGGCCGTGGATGAGGAAGGTCCGCCATCCGGGCTCATCATCCCCTGAGTCCTCTAGCACCCCGGTCGAGCCCGCGCCGAGCCCTTGTAATGGAAGAGGAGGAACGCCATGCCGGTCAGCATCCAGGTCACAACCCGTTCCAGAAATCAAATGAAGGACATCACCGGCGACGTGCAGAAGGCGATCGCCGAGGCGGGTGCCTCGGACGGCCTCTGCACGATCTACGTGCCCCACACCACGGCGGGCGTGACCATCAACGAAGGTGCGGACCCCGCAGTCTGCCAGGACATCCTGGACAAGCTCGAGGACCTGGTCCCGCCCAACGCCGGCTATCGCCACATGGAGGGCAACGCGGACAGCCACGTGAAGGCCTCCCTCATGGGCAGCTCGGCCTCTGTGATGGTTGAAAACGGCCGGCTGGTCCTGGGCACCTGGCAGAAGATCTTCTTCTGCGAGTTCGACGGTCCCCGCACGCGGAAGGTGTATGTGTCCGTCTCCGGGTAAGGCCTGCGCCGCCCAGGCACGGTTTTGCCGCGAGCCTTCAACGACCGGCCGTCCAAGCCGGCTCACACCAGTCCCAGGGACGTGGAGTCCAGCCCGTTCTCCTCGACCCACTCGCACACGGCCTCGAACAGGAGCCGGTAATAGAGCTCGCTTCCGCCCAAGCCCCGCCGGCCGAAGGCATAATTGATCTCCAGGATCCGGGGGTCGGGGTCCGGGCTCTCCATGTCGAACACCATGTCCAGTGCGGCCAGGTTGAGGCCCAGGCCCCGGTGGATCTCCAGGGCCAGTTTTCTTCCCCGCTCCTGGAGATCCTCACGCCAGAAGGCGTCGATCCTCGCACCCCGGGAAATGGTCGCAGAAAACGATTCCCCCTCGTTGACCCGCTTCCAGTACGTGTGGACCCTGTGGCCCAGGATGACGGCGCGAAGCACGTTCCCTCCGGTGGGGATCAGATCCTGCGTGAGGGCCGGTTCCCCGCTCTTCCCTCTGCGGTGCATCAGGTCGTACAGTGCGGACTTCAGCCCCTCGGCATCCTCGATTCGGCGGACGCCCCGTCCCTCGTGATCCGCGTCGGTCTTGAGGAGAAAGGGCGGTTGGTGGGGCAGGGACCCGGCCCGGGCGGCCTCCTCGAGCGAACGAAGCGATTTCCAGATACGGGTCTCCGGGTGGGGGAGGCGGCGCTCTCGAAAGAGCCTGGTCTGCCCCGTCTTGCCCGGGTAGGCGAAACGCAGATCATAGGAAGGAAAGCAGCGCGCCCCGGCTTCCCGGCAGAGCCTGAACAGGGCCTCGGGGCAGGTCTGGGGCAGCAAAACCGCGTCGGCGGACGCCGCCAGGACCCCGTCGCCTCGATCGGGGGTGCGGGACCCCAGAATGACCTGGCGATCCGCCGTGATGCAGGGATGAAAGGAGAGGATCATGGCGGCGTATCACCTCCGGAGCGCTTCCAATTGACTTAGAATCCCACAGGCATTATAGTGCACGGGAAAAATAGCACAAGCGAACGGCTCCGTCCGTTCCGGGAGAAAAGCCATGCCGATTTATGAATTCAGATGTGTTCCCTGCGGGCAGGTGTTCGAAAAGATCTTCAAGTCTTCCGAGGAGGCCGTGGAGCTCACCTGCCCCGAGTGCGGCGCCGACGTCGTGGAACGGGTGGTGAGCGTGACGAACCATGCCATGGGGGTAGGCTCCGAGGGCAAGCAGGCCAGGCTGGATTCCAAGTCCTGCAGCCCGGGCAGCTCCTGCCATACGCTCGAGCTTCCCGGCCACAGCCGCTGAATCCTTCCCCGAAAACCCATGCACGGTGCGCCCGAGCTGCGAGACCCCTTGCGAAAGCACGAACTCGACGAAGACGATCTGATCCGGATCGGCACGATCTTCGAAGCGGAGATCGTGCCTAGGCTCCGCCGGCATCATGCACGGATCGGAACCCTCAACTGCGGTTTCGCAGGCCCCGCCTATGCCGACTGGACCCTCCGCTTCCGTTCCGCCGGGGGCGGCTTCGAGATCACGGAGGTTGAATACGACGAGGGCGGGGACGGGCTCGATCTGGATCTCTGAGCAGGGTGCGCTTTCCGGGGGGAAACCCGAAGCCTGTTTTCCGTTGTTCTTCAGGAGACCACTGATCCATGCTGGACCGCAAGCTGCAAGGACGGGACTTCATCAAGCGTCCCATGTGCCCATTCTGCGGGGTCATGGTGGAGAGGCCGCGGGAGCTGACCACCCGGCGGCAGGGTGAGATGCCCGTGGGCAGCTGTGTTTGCGGCGCGGTCTACGCCTGCGACGAGAGCGGCCGAAACGTGGGCCTGGCCCAGATCGAGGCCCTGGTGTTCGGCTGCGACATGGACTGGGACCTGGCCTGGAGCCTCCTGCCCGAGGAGGACTACCGCCAGGAGATCGTCGAGCAGTACGATCTGCAAAATCATTTGATCGTGCCCGGCGGCTTTCTGGACAGCCGCCGCATCCCCGGGGTCCTTGTGTTCGTGCGTCTGCATGACGACGTGCTCGAGGTCACGGCCGAAGGGGTCCGGAAGCGGCTCGACCGGGCCACCCCAGCTCCGGCTGCGCGGCCCCCTTCCCGGCAGGCCTGGGCGCCGTCTCTGTCCAAGGACGACGTGGAAGCCCGCATCCGCGCTTACGACCTGGCCCCCCTGCTCGAGGCCGCGCCCACGGACCGAAAGCTCCTCCGGACCCTTCAGCGCCTCCTCTACTCGGGGGAGGACGAGATGCGCC
>JAIPEI010000042.1 GCA_021737245.1 Deltaproteobacteria bacterium
GGCTGTCATGGCCCCCACGCGCCTTCTGGCGGAGCAGCACGCCGGGGCCTTCCACGCCCTGTCCGAGGCGCTGGATCTGCGGCCGGGGCTCCTCACCGCAAGCCTGAAGGGTCCGGAGCGGGGTCGCCTTCTGGAGGAGGTTCGGAGCGGGGAGATCAATCTGGTGATCGGCACCCACGCCCTGGTGCAGGAGGGGGTTTGCTTCAAGCGCTTCGGCCTGGCGGTGATCGACGAGCAGCAGCGGTTCGGTGTGCGCGCACGGGCGGCCCTGGCCGGGAAGGGCGAGAGCCCGCACGTTCTCGTGCTGACAGCGACCCCCATTCCACGCACCCTGGCTATGACCGCCTACGGCGACCTGGACATCTCTCTGATCGAGGATCGCCCTGAAGGACGCCTTCCCGTGATCACCCGGGTGGTCGAGGAGGACCGGAAGCGGGAGCTCGCCCTTTTTCTGGAGGGGCGCATGGACTCGGGCCAGCAGGTGATCGTCGTCTGTCCGGCGGTGGAGGCTTCCGAGGAGGCCGGTCTCAAGGATGTGGAGACCATGACGGAGGGGCTGGAGCGGCTCTACGGAGACCGGTACCGGGTGGGCATGGTCCACGGTCGCCTCCCCGAGGAGGAGCGGCTGCGGGTCATGGAGCGCTTCCGGCGCGGGGAGCTGAACCTCCTCGTGGCCACGACCGTGATCGAGGTGGGTATGCACGTGCCCAACGCCACGGTCATCGTGGTCGAGCATCCGGAGCGGTTCGGCCTGGCGCAGCTTCACCAGCTTCGGGGACGCGTCGGCCGGGGGAGCGTGCAGGGAACCTGCTGTCTGGTTCGATCCCCGGAACTATCGGAGCGCGGGATGGCCCGTATGAAGGCCCTGGTGGAGACCGATGACGGGTTCCGCATCGCCGAGCAGGACCTGCTCATGCGGGGGCAGGGCGAGCTCACAGGGCTGCGGCAGGCCGGGTCGGGCGAGCTCGACCTGGAGGACGTCCTGGCCCACCCGCAGCTCGTCCGCGAGGCCAAACGGGCCGCGGAGGAGATCCTCGAGGGCGATCCGGAACTCGGGCGACCGGAGCACGCCCCGCTCCGGCGGATGGTGGACGGGATCCTGAAGAGTCGTGATTCGTGGCCCGTGGTTCGTGTAAGGTGATCCGTTGTGGGTTCCGGCTCCGCTGACCTGTTCCACAGCGGCCGAAAGGTCCCCTCAATACCTCAACACCTCAATACCTCAACACCTGCAGTTTCCCCCCGAGTTTCCCCTTGACACCCCGAAGACGACCTCCCTATATTGGCTCCGCTTAAGGAAACTCCTTTTAAATTAGCAGAACTGGATGTCCCGCGAAGATCGCGGCGGCCGACCCACGGAGACCCGGCAGCGGATCCGTGGGTTTTTTACCGTACGGGCCGCCTGGAGGGTCCGCAGGGACCCGGTTTTCGGGCGTCCTCAGGAAAGGAGACTGCCATGCCCAAACGCCAGGACATCAACAAGGTCATGATCATCGGGTCCGGCCCCATCGTGATCGGACAGGCCTGCGAGTTCGACTACTCCGGCACTCAAGCCTGCAAGGCCCTGCGCAAGCTGGGGTACGAGATTGTGCTGGTCAACTCCAACCCAGCCACCATCATGACCGATCCGGGCATGGCCGATGTGACCTACATCGAGCCGCTCGACCTGGACACCATGCGTCGTATCGTGGAAAGAGAAAAGCCGGACGCGCTTCTGCCGAATCTCGGCGGCCAGTCCGGGCTCAACCTTTCCTCGGAGCTCGCCCGGACCGGGGTGCTCGAAAAGAACGGCGTCAAGATCATCGGCGTGCAGGTGGATGCCATCAAGCGCGGAGAGGACCGCATCGCCTTCAAGGAGACCATGGATCGGCTCGGCATCGAAATGCCTCAAAGCGAGCCCGCCTTCAGCGTGGACGAAGCCGAACGGATCGCCGAGACCCTGGGCTACCCCGTGGTGATCCGCCCGGCCTATACCATGGGCGGAACGGGCGGCGGCCACGTATACAACGTGGAGGAGCTCCGGATGATCGCGGCCCGGGGGCTGTCCGCGAGCCTCGTGGGGCAGATCCTCGTGGAGGAGTCGGTCCTCGGCTGGGAGGAGCTGGAGCTGGAGGTGGTCCGGGACGCCAAGAACCAGCTCATCACGGTCTGCTTCATCGAGAACGTCGACGCCATGGGCGTTCACACCGGGGATTCCTTTTGTACGGCCCCCATGCTCACCATTTCCTCCGAGCTCCAGGAGAGGCTTCAGCGTTACTCCTACGCCATCGTGGAGGCGATCGAGGTCATCGGCGGGACAAACATCCAGTTCGCCCACGATCCCAAGACAGGACGAGTGGTGGTGATCGAGATCAACCCCCGGACCTCCAGGTCGTCGGCGCTGGCCTCTAAGGCCACAGGGTTCCCCATCGCCCTCATCTCCGCCATGCTGGCGGGCGGCATGACACTCGACGAGATCCCCTACTGGCGGGAGGGCACTCTGGACAAGTACACGCCCTGGGGAGAGTACGTTGTGGTGAAGTTCGCGCGATGGGGGTTCGAGAAGTTTCCCGGCGCCGAGGACCGTCTGGGGACCCAGATGAGGGCCGTGGGAGAGGTGATGAGCATCGGCAAAAACTACAAGGAGGCCTTTCAGAAAGCGATTCGCTCGCTCGAGACCGGACGGTACGGGCTCGGCTTTGCAGCGGACTTTCACGAGCGCCCGCTGGAAGACCTGATGGACCGTCTCTCCGAACCGTCCAGCGAGCGGCAGTTCATCATGTACGAGGCTCTCCGAAAGGGCGCGGACGTTCAAACGCTCTTCGAGAAGACCCACATCAAGCCCTGGTTCATCGAGCAGATGAAGGAGCTCGTGGCGCTGGAGGAAGAAATCCGCGGCCACGGACCCGGCGATCTCCCGGACGCGCTCCTGGAACGGGCAAAGAAGGACGGGTTCAGCGACAGGTACCTCTCCATGCTCCTGCAGCGGCCGGAGATCGAGATCCGCAAGCGGAGGACCGGCCTGGGTCTGGTCGAGGCCTGGGAGCCCGTGCCCGTGAGCGGAGTGGAGGATGCGGCCTACTACTACTCGACCTACAACGCGCCGGACCGGGTCGAGAGCAGCCCCAACCGAAAGATCATGGTCCTGGGCGGAGGGCCGAACCGGATCGGGCAGGGGATCGAGTTCGACTACTGCTGCGTGCATGCCGCGTTCGCCATTCGGGACGAAGGCCTTGAGTCGATCATGGTGAACTGCAACCCCGAGACGGTGTCCACGGACTACGACACCTCGGACAAGCTCTACTTCGAACCCCTCACCGTGGAGGACGTGCTCAGCATCTATGAGAAGGAAAAGCCCGAGGGCGTAATCGTTCAGTTCGGCGGGCAGACGCCGCTGAATATCGCCGGCGAGCTCGCCGACGCGGGTGCGCGCATCATCGGGACGTCCCCGGACACCATCGACCTGGCCGAGGACCGCGACCGGTTCCGGCAGAAGATGCGCAAGCTCGGCATCCCGGAGCCCGACTCCGACATGGCAAGCACGCTGGAGGAGGCCCTGAAGGCGGCGGAGCGCATCGGCTACCCCCTGATGGTGAGGCCGTCCTATGTTCTGGGAGGCCGCGGAATGGAGGTGGTTCACGACGAGGAGATGCTGCGTCACTACGTGACGGCGGCCGTCGGAGTGTCCCCGGAGCGCCCCATCCTGATCGACAAGTTTCTGGAGAACGCCATCGAGGTGGAGGCGGATGCCATCGCGGACGGCACCGATGCCTTTGTGCCCGCGGTCATGGAGCACATCGAGCTGGCAGGTGTCCACTCCGGAGATTCGGCCTGCGTGATCCCGCCCATCAGCATCCCGGCCAAGCATCTGGACACCATCGAGGAGTACACCCGCAGGATCGCCGTCGAGCTGAACGTGGTGGGTCTCATGAACATCCAGTACGCCATCGCCGAGGACACGGTCTACATCCTGGAGGCCAACCCGCGTGCCTCGCGAACGGTGCCGCTGGTTTCCAAGGTATGCGGAATCCCCATGGCCCGGCTCGCAACCCAGGTCATGCTGGGCAAGAAGCTGGCCGACCTTGACATCAAGAAGGGCCGCGTGCCGCACTTCGGGGTGAAGGAGGCCGTGTTTCCCTTCAGCATGTTCCCCGAGGTGGATCCGCTGCTCGGCCCCGAGATGCGCTCCACGGGCGAGGTGCTGGGCATGGCCGACTTCTTCGGGCTGGCCTACTACAAAGCCCAGGCCGCGGCGCAGCAGGTTCTGCCGCTCGAGGGAACCGTGCTCATCACCGTCGCGGAACGGGACCGCCCGGCCGTGCTCGAGGTGGCTAGGCAGTTCCACAAGCTGGGGTTCAGCATCAAGGCCACGAACGGAACCCAGGCCTTTCTCGCGGAACAGCACATTCCCGCCGATCCGATCGCCAAGATGCACGAGGGTCGACCCAACATCGTGGATGGGATCAAGAACGGGGAGATCCATCTCGTGCTGAATACCCCCACCGGCAAGCTGAGCAAGCACGACGATTCGTACATACGAAAGGCGGCTATTCGCTACAGGGTCCCCTACATCACGACACTGGCTGCGGCACTGGCCGCGGCCCGCGGAATCGCCCGTTTCCGCCGGGGACAGGGAACGGTGAGGTCTTTGCAGGAGTATCACAAGGACATCCGCTGAGGAAAAGGAGACGGCATGGACGGCATTGTCGGCCTGTACGGGCCTGGTGACCGCTCGCTCGTAAGCAAAGCGTTCCTTGCCACCGGCGCCTGCCAGCACCGGGGAAAGGCGAGCACGGGCATTGCCGTGGCGAACTCCAAGGGCATCTATGTGCACAAGGCCCTGGGGCGGATCGCCGAGGTGATCGACGCGGATCTGATTCGGACCTTTCAGGACCTGGAGCCCGTGGCGGCCATAGGGAACATCGGCTACACCAAGCGAAAGATGCCCGAAAAGCTCAACGCGGAACCCATCAAGATCCGCCCGAGAAACGCCTGCACCTGCGAGCTGGTCCTCACAATGGACGGCTACCTCATCCGGGAGGACGACCTGATACGGGAGCTGGAGGCGGACTATGCCATCACCACGGACAACAAGACCGAGGTCGTGGGGGCGTTGCTCCACCGCTACATCACCGAGGAAGGCATCTGTTTCGAAGCCGGCCGCAAGCTGGTGGATCGGCTCCACGGGAGGGCGACCTTCGCCCTGACCGCCCTGGTGCACGATGGGCGAGAGGCCTACCTGATCACCCTCAACGACGATCGTGCCTTTGAGCCCTTCTGCCGCGCCGAGATCGACGGGACCTTCGTTGCGAGCTCGGAATCCTGCTCCCACCGCCGGCTGCGCGGCACCGACCCCGTCGAGTACGACGGGGCGGAGATGACCATCTGCTCACCCTCCGGCGTCGAGACCAGAAGGCTACGGGAAGAGGAGATGATGCCGGACGTGTTTCAGGGTGTCTACTTCGGCAACGTGGCCTCCCGGTACCGGGGGAAGGAGATCTTTCAGATCCGGCGGGAGCTGGGACTGGAGCTGGTCCGGCTGTACGGCGCTTCCAAGGCGGACGTGATCATCCCCAATCCCGAGTCCGGGTGGGGCGTCACCGTGGGCATTGCCGAGGGACTGGGAAAAGCGCTCTATCCCGCGCTCATCAAGCTTCCCCAGGCGGTGAGGACCTTTCAGGAGGGTGCACAGCAGACCCGGACCCAGGAGGTGGGGCTCAAGTTCGGAGGCATCGACAGTCTGCTGCGCGGCCGAAGCATTGCCATGGGCGATGACAGCATCGTGCGGGGAACCGTCAGCGAGGGAGGCTCGGTCTGGGTCGTCTACAACGCGGGGGCCCGGCACATCGAGTTCTGGATTTCCTACGGCCCCATGTTCTTCCCGTCCTTCAAGGAGTGGCATCGGGGTACGAACTGCCTCAGGGAGCTCGCCGTCCAGCGCGCGTTTCCAGGAAACAACCCGTACGACAAGGACTTGGACGAGATCAACCGTGCAGTGGCCGGCCTGGTGGGTGTGGACGAGGTGAAGTACAACACCCAGGAGCGGATCGCCCGCGTTGCGGGGGACGGCTCCTTTCAGGCCCTGGACGCCAGCTACCCCATCGACGAAGCGTTTTGGCCGGACTGGCTCAAGAAGGAGGTGGAACGGTTCCACCGCTACCGGTGAGACATCCGTGTTCGTGGTTCGTGGCTCGTCTACGGTTCGGCTTCGGATGTGCGTCCTTCTTCCGCGTCTTCAGCCCCCGGTTTCGGCATTGCCCGGCGATTACGCCCGGGCGGCATTCCCGCCCCCTCCGCGTCACCTCTTGATCTCCTTGATCTTGACAAAAAATCCTCCTTTCTGAATTGGAAACGCCGCCATGCCCAAAGTTCGTTTACATGGGCACCCGCTCGGACCTCAACAGCTGAAGTTCCGTTGATTTTTCTCCGTCGATAGGGTAATAACGAACCTTTTCCTCTCATTCCATCTGCAAGGGGAAGTCTGTCATGCATGAGTTCCGGAGAATGAGCCGTCTGCCTCCTTATGTGTTCGCCATCGTGAACGAGCTCAAGATGGATTTGCGCCGCCGGGGCGAGGACATCATCGACATGGGGATGGGGAACCCGGATCTCCCCACGCCCAAGCACATTGTGGACAAGCTGGTGGAGGCCGCGCAGAAGGGGCCCAACCACCGCTACAGCGCCTCGGCCGGGATCACCAAGCTGCGGCATGCCATCGCGGACTGGTACAAGCGGCGATACGACGTGGAGATCGATCCGGAGACCGAGGCGATCGCCACCATCGGCGCCAAGGAAGGGTTGAGCCACCTTGTTCTCGCCCTGGTGAGCCCCGGCGACGTGGTGTTCGCACCGAACCCCACCTACCCGATCCATCCGTACTCGGTGATTATCGCGGGCGGGGATCTCCGGAGCATCCCCATCGGGCCGGAGCGGGACTTCTTCGAGGATTTGCTGAGCGCGACCAAGCAGACCTGGCCGAGCCCGAAGATCCTGATCATCTCCTACCCGCACAACCCGACCACGAACGTGGTGGACCGCACCTTTTTCGAGAAGATCGTCGCGTTCTGCCGGGAGCACGACATCATGGTGATCCACGATTTTGCCTACGCGGATCTGGTCTTCGACGGTTACGAACCGCCGAGCTTCCTCCAGATTCCCGGGGCCAAGGAGATCGGCGTGGAGTTCTTCAGCCTGTCCAAGAGCTACTCCATGCCGGGCTGGCGCGTGGGGTTCTGCGTGGGCAATCCGGAGATCGTGGCGGCGTTGCGCAGGATCAAGAGTTACCTGGACTACGGCATGTTTCAACCCATCCAGATCGCATCGATCATTGCGTTGAACGGGCCGCAGGACTGCGTGGCGGAGATCGTCGATGTGTACCGCCGGCGCAGGGACGCCCTGGTCAGCGGCCTCAACCGCATCGGATGGTCCGTGGAATCGCCCAAAGGAACCATGTTTCTCTGGGCGCGCATCCCGGAGGCCTACCAGAAGATGGGATCCGTGGAGTTCTCCAAGATGCTCATTCGAGAGGCCAAGGTGGCCGTCTCCCCCGGCATCGGTTTCGGCGAGTACGGGGACGATTCCGTGCGATTCGCCCTGGTGGAAAATCCCCAGCGGATCAATCAGGCCATTCGGGGGATTCGGCAGGCCCTGTCAGGGCTGTGATGACGGCAGGGGAAAAGGCTCGAGGGAAAAGATGAAGCCGGTCAACGTGGGTATTATCGGGTTCGGAACGGTGGGTGCAGGGACGGCGGAGGTGCTCCTCCAGAACCGGGAGATCATTCGCAACCGCGTAGGTACGGATATCGTGATCCGCCGCATCGCCGACCTCGACGTCACGTCGGATCGAGGGGTGGCGATCGAGCCGTCCGTCCTGACCCGGGATGCCGAAGAGGTGATTCGCGATCCGGAGATCCACATCGTGGCCGAGCTCATGGGCGGCACGGGCAGGGCGCGTGAGCTCATCCTGGCGGCCATGGAACGGGGAAAGCACGTGGTCACCGCGAACAAGGCCCTCCTGGCGGAGCACGGGAAGGAGATCTACGAGGCGGCGGAGCGGCACGGCGTGGACCTGGCGTTCGAGGCCAGCGTGGGCGGGGGGATCCCGATCATCGGCTCCCTGCGGGGAGGGCTTTCCGCCAATCGGGTAACCGCGATCATGGGTATCCTCAACGGGACGTCGAACTACATCCTGACCCGAATGACGGAGAAGGGCCAGCCTTACGACCAGGCCGTCCAGGAGGCCATTGAGCTGGGCTATGCCGATGACCCTCCCACCCTGGACGTGGACGGGACCGACGCGGCGCACAAGCTGGCCATCCTCATTTCCATCAGCTTCGGCGCGCCGGCCGCCCTCGGGCGGATTCACCGCGAGGGAATCGACCGGATTACGCCGGAGGACATCCGTTTCGCAAACGAGTTCGGGCGTCGGATCAAGCTTCTGGCCATCGCCCGGCACCGAAACGGACGCGTGGAGGCCAGGGTGCACCCCGCCATGATTCCAACCGATCACATCCTGGCCAACGTGAACGGTCCCTACAACGCCATCTACGTGGAGGGCGATTTCGTGGGGCCGAACCTCTACTACGGTCTGGGTGCCGGAAGGCGGCCCACGGGAAGCGCCGTGGCCTCGGACATCATCTATCTGGCGCGGGAAATCAGGCAGGGTATGAAGAACTTTATGCCTCCCCTGGCCCATGCCCGGCCCTTGGAAACCGAGGTCGACATCCAGCCCATGGACGAGCTGAGATGCTCGTACTACTTCCGCTTCTCCGCCCTGGACCGGCCGGGCGTTCTGAGCCGGATCTCCGGAATCCTGGGAGAGCACGACATCAGCCTCTCCTCGGTGATCCAGAAAGGCCGCGACGTGAACGGCTCGGTCCCCGTGGTCACGCTCACCCACGAGGCGCTGGAGCGGGACGTGGTCCGGGCCTTGGCCCGGTTGGAGCCTCTGGACATCCTGACCCACCCGACCATGGTGATCCGGGTCGAGGGGGCATGAGCGGGAAGAGACGCCATGGTTGAAGGAGATCGAACCAGGTACGTGATCCTGGTCGGCGACGGCATGGGAGACTACCCCCTGGCCGAGCTCGGGGGCAGGACGCCCCTGGAGGCGGCCGAGACGCCGAACATGGACCGGGTCGCAGCCTGCGGAATCGGCCGGGTCCGGACCATTCCCGAAGGCCTGGCTCCCGGAAGCGACATCGCCAACCTCTCCCTCATGGGGTACGATCCGCGCCGGTTTCACACGGGACGCTCTCCCCTGGAAGCGGCGAGCATGGGGGTTACGCTCCAGCCCGACGAGGTGGCGTTCCGCATGAACCTCGTGACCCTGGAGTGGCGGTCCGGTGACCAGGCCGTGATCACCACGCACAGCGCAGGAGACATCTCCACCGAGGAGGGCGGGCTCCTCGTGGAGGACCTGCGCCGGGCGCTGGAGGACGACCGGATCGCCCTGCATGCGGGAGTGGCCTACAGGCACCTCCTGGTCTGGAAGGACGGCCCCGAAAATGCGCCGACCGTCGCACCTCACGACGTGCTGGAGCAGAACATGGCCTCCTACCTGGCCGCGGCCGGACGGGATCCCGTAGTGTCCCTGATCCGCCGTTCCTGGGATATTCTGGCCGCCCATCCCGTGAACGAGGAGCGGCGCAGAAAGGGCAAAAGCCCGGCCACCTCCATCTGGCTGTGGGGGCAGGGAAAGCCTCCGGACATGCCGTCCTTCGAGTCCCGCCATGGATTGCGCGGGGGCGTTATCTCCGCGGTGGACCTGATCAAGGGGATCGGGATCTACGCGGGGCTCCGTCCTATTCCCGTGGAGGGCGCCACGGGGCTCCTGGACACGAACTACGAGGGCAAGGTGCGGGAGGCCCTGCGCGGGCTGGAAGTCGGGGATCTGGTCTTCCTCCACGTGGAGGCCCCGGACGAGGCGGGCCACAGCGGGCACGCAGGGACCAAGGTTCGGACCATCGAGCAGTTCGACGCCCGGATCGTGGGTCCCATGCTGGACGGGCTCGAGGCCCTGGGGGTGGACTACCGGGTCCTGGTGGTGAGCGACCACTATACGCCCATCGTCCGGAGAACCCATACCCCGGAGCCGCCCCCCTTTGCCTGGGCACGGAAGGGGGAACTGGCCGAATCCCGAAGGAGCCGGCCCTTCACCGAGGCCGAGGCGAAGCTGAGCGGGCTGCTCATCGATCCCGGCCACGGGATCCTGGAGGCGTTTGCCGGCGGGGAGTGAGGCGGCCGTTCTGCTCCTTTGCCCGGCGGGGTATTGACGTTCGCCGTGAGCACAGGATGAACCGGCTTTGGACCGGACGCGAAGCCGGGTTGACAGGGTCCCGTTTTTCCCATATAAAATCTGCGGCTTGCCGGAAAGATCCTTCGGCCGTAAATGCGGACGCCCGAGTCGAGCCCGGTGTCCGCGCCGGTCGACCTTGCGTCGAAGCCACATTTGACGCATTCGCAAAAACCCGCTCACGCGCCGCTGGTAGCGCTATAACCTGTTGAAATGCCATGGGCAGATCTCGAGGTTTAGGGCTTTTTTCGACAGTATCACATTTCACATCAACCGGGGGCGCAGTCACCAGGCGCTCAATACTTGGAGAAGGAGAGGCACATGAACATTCTATTCTTTGGACCGAACGGCAGCGGCAAGGGCACCCAGGGTGCCATCGTAAAAGAGAAGTTCAACATCCCGCACATCGAGACCGGCGTCATTTTCAGGGAGAACATCTCCAAGGGCACGGAGCTGGGAAAGGAAGCCAAGGGCTATATCGACCGGGGAGAGCTGGTGCCTGACAGCATCACGATCCCCATGATTCTCGACCGCCTGAAGCAGGAAGACTGCGCCGACGGATGGCTGCTGGACGGTTTCCCCCGGAACCTGACCCAGGCCCAGGAGCTGGACAAGGCCCTGAAAAACGAGGGCATGAAGCTGGACATCGTCATCGAGATGGTCCTTCCCCGCGAGATCGCCAAAGGCCGGATCATGGGCCGGCGCCTCTGCGTAAACGACAACAATCATCCCAACAACGTGAACATCGATGCCATCAAGCCCGACAACGGCAAGTGCCGCGTCTGCGGGGCCGAGCTCAAGACCCGCTCGGACGACCAGGACGAAGCCGCCATCGACAAGCGCCACAACATCTACTACGACACGGAGACCGGAACCACGGCCGCCGTGAACTTCTTCAAGGCCCTTTCCGAGGAAAGCGGCGGCCGGCCCAGGATCATCGAGCTGGACGGCCGCCCGGGGGTCAAGGAGGTCTCGGACGAGCTGATGAGCAAGCTCCAGTAGCCCTTCCCGAGAAAATTCGAAGAGGCCGCGGGGAGGTTCCCCGGAGGAAACATGTTTGAATTCCTTCGGGCTTCCCGGCGGCCCTTGCATTGAGGGCTTCCGGTTTCCGCCTCCGCCCGGCCCCTCCGAGTCCGGATCGCGGGGCGGTTCTTTCTTCCCACACCCTTGCAAATACAGTATGCTTTCATTTATTGAACGCGGTGTCCGTCCCCTTAGGGGAACGCCCCGGATAACGTGTCGCCGCCGTCAGGGATCTCCCCATGAACGAGTCGAGACGCTTCCGATTCGGCCTCAAGGCCAGGATCCTGGGTATTGTCCTGGGTCTGCCGTTTCTCTGCATCTGCATTTTCAGCGTGATTCTCTATGTGAGCATGCTCAACCTGAGGAGCATGGTCGGTGAGGGCATGAAGTCGGTCGGTCACGAGGTGGCCGAACGGAGCAAGGACGAGCTTCGCGAGCAGTCGGAAGAGCATCTGCTTCGACTCGCATCCGACGAAGCGGCCTTTGTGGATCACCTGCTGGCAAGGGTCATGGAGGAGGTGTCCGGACTGTGCAGCCGGGCGCGAGACGTGTGGGACGGTAAGGCGCCCGAGTCCGCAATGATTGAAAGTCCCGGCTACGCTCTGGCTCCGGGGCTCGACAGGGAGGAAGTGCAGCAGGAGATTCAGCTTTCAGAACAGCTGGTCTGGATGTTTCCAGCCGTGTTCTTTCAGGATAACAATCTTGCGTTTCTGTATGTCGCGACGCGAGGGGGCGTGTTCCGAATCTATCCCTGGAACGAGAACATGGAGCTTGCCTACGAGGCAAGGAACGAGCCCTGGTACCGGGGGGCTTTCACCTCGGGAGGCGCACACTGGTCCAGGGTGTTCGTTTACTCGGGCGAGGAAGACCTCATGCTCACCTGTTCCAGGTCGTTTTCCGATTCGACCGGCGCACCCTGCGGTGTGATTGGAGCGGACGTATCCCTCAAATCCGTTACGGATGAGATCTCCAACACCCGGAGCGGGGACCGCGGATACCTCGTCCTGATCGACCGCCGCGGCAATGTGATCGCGAGGCCGGACATGGACCCGGAGGATGAGCGGTGGGATGAATCCTGCTCTCTCGAGAACCTCTTTCTGAGTAACGACGAGAGACTCCGGAGCATCGCCCGGGAGATGGCCAACGGCGGAAAGGGGATCCAGGTCTGCGGGACCGCGCCGGATGAAAAGTATGTCGCATTCGCCCCGATACCCACCACGACGTGGAGTCTCGGTGTGGTCATGCCGATCCGGGAGATCGTTTTCCCCATAGAGCGAAGCGTGGAAAGGATCGACGGCATCACCAGGCGGAGTCTGGAGCGGATCGACCACCTGATCGACGAGGAGCAGATCCGCTTCGGTCTCCTGTTCTTCACGATGGTCATCATCATCGTTTTTTTCGGCCTGAGGCTGGCCAATAAGGTCACCCAACCCGTCCTCACCCTGGCCCGGGGGGCCCGTAAGGTCGGCGGGGGCGACCTGGCCTACCGGTTGGACGTGAAGACCGGCGACGAGATCGAGGAGCTTGCCGAATCGTTCAACCGGATGGCCGCGGACCTGGAGGCGTATCTCGAGAGAACGAACCGGGATACGGCGAAGCGAGAGCGTCTCGAGCAGGCCCAGCTCATGGCGAACGGGGTGCAGGAAATGTTCGGCGGGGAGTCCTCCTACGACTGGCTGCTCCCCCACATGGAAGAGGAGACCTTCCGCGCCGGTGACACCCTGTTCAGGAAAGGGGATCGTTCGGACAAGCTGTACTATATCCAAGAGGGGTCGGTGATGCTCGTAGAGATCGGCAAGCGGGTGATCCCCGGGAACGTGATCGGAGAGATGGGCGTTTTCCGTCCGTCGAGAGAACGGTCTCTCTCCGCGGTATGCGAGACCGACTTGCGGCTTTCCAGCATTACCCATGAGCGGCTCTTCGATCTTTACTCAAGGGACGCCACCGTGGGTTTTCACCTGATTCAGATGATCACCCAGAGATACGTAGACAGCCTGCGGGAGGAGACCCGGGAGCGGGAGCGGATGGAGAGCGAGCTGCGGATCGCCAGGGACATCCAGACCAGCACCCTCCCGAGCGTGTTTCCGGCCTTTCCGGATCGTCCCGAGTTCGATGTCTACGCCACCATGGAGCCGGCCAAGGACGTGGGGGGAGACCTGTACGACTTCTTCCTCATCGACCCGGAACGCTTCTGCTTTCTGATCGGGGACGTGGCCGGGAAAGGTGTGCCCGCCGCCCTCTTCATGATGACCGCCAAGATGCTGCTCAAGGCGGCCCTTCAGCGCCGGTCCTCCCTCGGGGAGGTGCTTCGGGAGGTGAATCGGATCATCGCCTCGGAAAACACGTCTTCCATGTTCATCACCCTTTTCTGCGCCGTTCTGGACACCCGCACCGGGGAGGTGGAGTATGGAAACGCCGGGCACAACCCCCCGCTCCATGCCCCTGGGGGAGAGCCGTTCATTTTCATGAAACCCAGACCCAACTTCGTTCTGGGGGGCATGGAAGACATCTCTTTTGTTTGCGAGCGGATTGCCCTGAAGCCGGGGGATGTTCTGTTTCTGTACACGGACGGGGTGACCGAGGCCATGAACGGGCAGGGAAAACTCTACTCGGAGGCCCGGCTGCAGCAGACCCTGTCCGGCCTCGGAGCAAAGCCACTCCAGGAGCTGATCGAAGGGGTTCGCCGGGACGTCAGGCTTTTCGCCGCAGGAGAAGCGCCTAGTGACGACCTCACCATGCTGGTCGTGAGATTCAACGGGAGAAGAGCGCTTCCTTGACTCGACAGGAATCGGGTATATAGTATTTAATCATCCTATCGCCTGATCGGAGATCTTCATGCGTATTCTGCTGATATACCCCGAGTATCCGGACACGTTCTGGAGCTTCAAGCATGCCATCAAGTTCATCCACAAGAAAGCCGCACACCCCCCTCTGGGCCTCCTGACCATCGGAGCCATGCTTCCCGGCGACTGGCCGAAACGGCTCGTGGATATGAACGTGAGCAAACTCACCCAGAAGGACCTGGAATGGGCGGACTGCGCCTTTGTCAGCGGCATGGTGGTCCAGAGGGCCTCGGCCCGGACCGCGATCCACCGCTGCAGGGAGGCCGGCCTGAAGATCGTTGCCGGAGGCCCGCTCTTTACGAGCGAGCATGAGGAGTTCGAAGAGGTGGATCACTTCGTGCTGAACGAGGCCGAGATCACCCTTCCGCCTTTTCTCCGGGACCTTCAACAGGGAACCGCCCGGCGAATCTACGAGTCGAGCGAATTCGCGGACGTGCAGAAGACCCCCGCTCCCCTGTGGGAACTTGCGCTCATCAAGAAGTATGCGGGAATGAGCATCCAGTTCTCCCGGGGGTGTCCCTTCAACTGCGAGTTCTGCAACGTGACGGCGCTTTTCGGGCACAAGACCCGGGTCAAGACCGCGGACCAGATCATCCGCGAGCTGGATCGCCTGTACGCACTGGGATGGCGGAGCAACGTCTTCTTCGTGGACGACAACTTCATAGGAAACAAGCGCTATCTCAAGGAGACCCTCCTCCCGGCGCTCATCGAGTGGCGGAAGGGAAAGCGGGGCATCCCGTTCAACACGGAGGCCTCTGTGAACCTGGCCGATGACGAGGAGCTGATGAAGATGATGGTGGAGGCCGGGTTCGACTCCGTCTTCATCGGCATCGAGACGCCGGACGAGGAGAGCCTGGCGGAGTGCAACAAGCGGCAGAAC
>JAIPEI010000043.1 GCA_021737245.1 Deltaproteobacteria bacterium
CCTTGACGCCTTCAAGCGGTACGGCCTCTCCATGTTTCGCGCCATGCTGAGGAACCTCCTGAAAAAGGATCCCGGCCCCGGTCTGGAGCGGTATGACCGCGACCTGGACCGGGCCGATCCGGCGGCTCTCCACCAATGCGCCCGCTCGCTGGTGCAGGAAAGTCGGGATGGAAACCTCCGGAAACGGTTTCTGGACCTTTCCGTGCCCAAGGCCTACTTCGGAGGGGAAAAGAGCATGAACCCGCGGCATAGGGCCTTCCTGACCGCACACGGCATCCCCTGCCACGTGGTTCCGGGGACCGGGCACTTCATGATGGACGACCGCCCTGATCTCTTCTGGCCCCTGCTCGAGGAAGCGTTTGGCAACGCAGCAACGCAGCAATGCCCAAAGTTCGTTTATATGGGCACCAGCCTCGTGCCCGACCGGAAGCCGCGCGGGCGCCGGATCACATTGCAACCGCCTTCGACCGCCCGAAGACACGCCGGAGGCCTGAAGCAGGACCCGGCAGGAGGCTCCATCGCCGGTTCCGCCGATAAAAGGGGGACATGATGAACCAGGCTGCCTACACCCGGTTGTTCAGCCCGCTGAGGCTCGACGGCCTACGGCTGAAGAACCGCATCACCATGGCGCCGCTCTATCTCGGGTACGCCGCCCAGGGAGGCAAGGTATCCCCCCTGCTCCTCAGCCACTACCGGCTCATGGCCAGGAGCGGCGCAGCCCTCGTGGTGGTGGAAAACGCGTCCATCACGCCGGGCGGGAGCGGCGGGACACGGACCATCCGGGTGGACCACAACCGCTGCCTCCAGCAGCTCCGCTGGCTCTCCGACGCCGTCAAGGAGGAGGGGGCGCTGTCCGCCCTCCAGATCAACCACGCCGGACGATTCGCCCGCGTGAACGATCCAGTGGCCCCTTCGGCCGTACCCGTCTTCGACCGGACGCCCCGGGCGCTCCTGAGGAGGGAGATCAAGACCATCGGCAAGCAGTTCGCCTCGGCGGCCTGGCGGGTCAGGGAGGCCGGATTCGACCTGGTGGAGCTTCACGGCGGTACCGGCTATCTCCTGTCCCAGTTCGTCTCGCCCCGCACCAACCTGAGGGACGACATCTACGGTGGAAGCCTGGAGAACCGCATGCGGTTTCCCCTCGAGGTGGTCAAGCGGGTGAAGGACACGGTCGGCGACATGCCGGTGGGGTACCGGTTCCTGGCGGACGAGTGGCTGCCGGACGGGATCGGCCTCGAGGAGTCCCGCGTCTTCGCCGGGGCCCTGGAAGAGGCGGGGGTGGCCTACTTGTCGGTCATGGGCGGGACCTACGAGTCCTTTTTTCTCCCCGAGGTGGTGGAGCGATCCAGGAAGCCGGGGTACATGGCCCCACTGGCCGAGACGGTTCGAAGAGAAGTGAGTGTTCCTGTGATCGCGGCCGGGCGCATCTCCACGCCGTCCCTGGCCGAGTCGATCCTGGAAAAGGGGCAGGCCGACCTGATCGGTCTGGCGCGCATGCTCTGGGTGGATCCCGACTGGGTGAACAAGGCCAGGGAGGGGCGGGATGCGTCCATCGTCAAGTGCAGCCCCAAGTGCAACGCGTGCATGGAGCTCGTCATGCAGGGGAAGCCCGCGTACTGCCCCAAGTGGCGGAAGGAGAAAAGGACGGAGTACAGAGCGATGTTTTACTGATTGTCCGCCCGGCTCCACACCAGATGCTTCTGATTCACGAACTGCAGGGTCCCCCCCCGGGTACCGGGGTGGTGGTAGAGCGAAAGGGTGTACTTCCCGCTTTCGTAGTCCTCGTGTGTGATGTTGATCAGGGTTCTCCCGTCCCCCGGCTCGATCTCCACCTTCTTGATCTCGTTCACATTCACGAAATCCCACCCGTTGGAAAAGATGATGGTCTCCTTGGTGATCTCGAGTGCAGCTTCCTCATAACGCGGGGCCGAGGTTACCCAGCGCCCCACAAGGGCGTCCGGTATCTCTTCGCCGCCGAACCACCCGCATCCCGGGAGAAAAAGCGGGATGAAGAGGAGTACCGGGCACAGGACGATGTTCAGGATGTCTCTCATATATTTCGGACTGTAGGCCACCCCCGAGACGGTGTCAAGGCGCTGCACGGCTTTTTCAGGCAGTGCTTGTCGTTCTTTCCCCGAAGGTGTATGATTGCGTCCGATTCTGCGTTCTGGAACTCTACCAAACAACCGGGGTACTCATGAGGAACCCGCGCACCCCGCCGGTTGTGGAACCGTTGGAGATCTCGACCCTCCTCCGGAGCTCCCTGGTCTTCGAGGGACTGGAACCGTCGAACCTCTCCGGGCTGGAACCGTACGTGGACATCCGCCGGTTCGGGAAGGGGGAGACGATCTTCCCCTACTCCTCGCCCTGTACCGCCCTGCTGATCGTGGCGGAGGGCCTGGTCAAGGTCTCCATCTGCTCCTCGTCGGGCAGGCAAATCACCTATCTCCTGGCGGAGCGGGGGGAGCCGGTCAACCTGGTGGGACCGTTCACCGGAGAACCCCGCCTGCTCGCCGCCTCGGCCCTCTCGGACTCGAGCGTCGCCGCCATTCCCAGGCCTCGATTCCTCTCCTTCGCCTACGAGCGCCCTGAGGTCGTCTCCAACGTCATCCGCATCCTTGGACAGGCCGTCGACAGCGCCAACGGAAGAATCATCGACATGTGCGAGAAACCAGTGGACATGCGGTTGAGAAAGGTCCTCAAGACGCTCTACCGTAAGTTCGGGAACCCCATCCCGTTCACCAGCCTCGAGCTCGCCGAGCTCGCGGGCACCACCACCGAGTCCGCCCTCCGGGCCATGAGCGCGCTGCGCAGGGATGGCATCGTGCGCTCCGGCCGGGGCCGGGTGCTGGTCCTGGACGCGGCGGAGCTGGAACGGCAGTGTGAGGAAACGCTGTGGATATGACCGCCGTCATAGACAGCGGTGCGTGAATCGGTTATACTGCTTCGCATGTGGTTCAAGACAGCGGCCGAATCGGGCCGTTATCGTGTATCGGACCGCATGCGCGGGGAACAATGCGGCGGACAGCCGCAACACAGGGCCTCTTTCGAGGCGGTCCGGGAGTCGTTCAAAGGGAGGTGATGCGGAGTCTTCACAGCGACGGATACGGTTTCCTACCTCAATCCTCAACCCTCAGCAAGGAGGTGAAGGTGATGAAACGACGGACTCCTTTCCTGGCCATTTTGGGTGCGGCGTTCTTCCTGCTTTCCATCCATTCGGCCCCGGCAGCCGCCGAGGATTTCAAGCTTACTTACAGCAATTTCTTCCCCCCGACCCACGTTCAGAGCCAGTTGGCCGAGGCCTGGTGCAAGGAAGTGGAAAGCCGCACCGACGGCCGCGTCAAGGTCGAGTACTACCCCGGCCAGACCCTCACCAAGGCGGCCCAGGTGTATGACGGGGTGGTTACCGGCATGTCGGACATCGGGTTCTCCGTCCTGGCATACACCCGAGGCCGCTTCCCGGTCATGTCGGCCGTGGACCTCCCTCTCGGCTACCAGAGCGGGCGGGCGGGCACCAAGGTGGTCAACGCGGTGTACGAGAAGTTCCAGCCCAAGGAGCTGATGGACACCGAGGTGATGTACCTGCACGCCCACGGGCCGGGCCTGGTGCACACCAAGGACAAGGCCGTCAGAAAGCTGGAGGACATCAAGGGCATGAAGCTGCGGGGGCACGGTACCAGCGCCCTGGTGCTGGAGGCCCTGGGAGCGGTGCCCGTGCCCAGCCCCATGCCTGAAACCTACCAGAACATCCAGAAGGGGGTGGTACAGGGATCCGTCTACCCGCTCGAGGCCAACAAGGGCTGGCGGTTGGGCGAGGTCACCGACTACGCCACCTGCGCGTTCTCCGCGGCCTACACCACCTCCTTCTTCGTGGTCATGAACAAGGACAAGTGGAACGCGCTGCCCAAGGACATCCAGAAAATCATCCGGGAGATCAACGACGAGTGGGTGGTCAAGCACGGAGAGGCCTGGGACACCAGCGACATGATCGGCATCCGGTACTTCCTCAACCAGGGGAACGAGATGATCGGCCTGGACGAGAAGGAAGCCGCGCGCTGGAAGGCCGCAGTGGCGCCCATCCTGGACGACTACGCCAGGGACATGGACAAAAAGGGTTTCAACGGGCAGGAGATCGTCGACTTCACCGTGAAGACCCTGGAGAGCGTGCAGTAAGGTTCGAGGCGAAAGCCTGAGGCCCCGGCATGAAGGCGCACAGGACCCGGAAAAGTCCTGCGCCTTCCACCGGAGCGGCCCCGAACCATGGAAGCCGGACGGGAGGCGCCGTGCTCGGCACGCTCGCAGCGGCGGCGTTTCACCACCAGGAGAGACAACCATCATGGCCCGTTTCTGGAAAGCCGTTCAGTGGGTGACCGAGGCGATGAAGACGGTGGGAGCGGCCTGTCTGGTCGCCATGACCTTTCTCACATGCGCCGACGTGGTGGGCCGGTTCTTCGGTCACCCCATCTTCGGATCCGTCGAGATCGTGGCCTTCATGGCCGCCGCCTCCGTGGCCATGGCGCTGCCCTACACCCACCAGGTCCGGGGGCACATCGGGGTCGAGATCGTGTTCCGGCTCCTCCCGGAACGTATCCGCAGGATCCTCGAGGCCTTTACGAATGCGCTGGCCCTGATCCTGTTCGCCCTGGTCACCTGGAGGATGACCCTCTACGCGGGCACCATGAAATCCTCGGGCGAGGTGTCCATGAACCTCGAGCTCCCCGTCTACCTGATTATCGCCCTGGTGGCCTTCTCTTTTTTCGTCTTCACCCTGATGATCCTTCAGGACATCGTACAATCCCTGAAAAACACGGATGACGCATGAGCCCTACCTGGATCGGCATCATCGGCATTGTCTTCATGCTGGTCGTCTTCCTCACACGGATGCCCGTGGCCTATGTGATGGCCATGGTGGGCTTCGTGGGTTTCTCCGTCATGATCTCCTTCCCCGCCGGGCTGGCCATTCTCTCCCGGGACATCTACGATGTCTTCTCCTCGTACGGACTGACGACCATCCCTCTGTTCATTCTCATGGGGCAGCTGGCGTTCAACAGCGGCATCAGCAAACGACTCTATGACACCGGATACCGGTTCATGGGCAGCACCCGGGGAGGGCTGGCCATGGCCACCGTCACGGCGTGCACGGCATTCGGCGCCGTTTGCGGATCCAGCCCGGCCACGGCCGCGACCATGGCCACGGTCGGGCTCCCAGAGATGAAACGCTACTCCTACTCGGACGAGCTGGCCGCCGGCGCGGTGGCCTCGGGCGGCGGGCTGGGCATGATCATGCCCCCCAGCGTGGTGCTCATCGTCTACGGCGTGCTGGCGGAGCAGTCCATCGGGGAGCTTTTCGTGGCCGGAATCGTGCCGGCCGTCCTGGTCACCATGCTCTTCATTCTGGCCATCTACATCCGCTGCCGGCTCTCACCGCTCCAGGGCCCGCCCGGGGAACGGTTCACCTGGGGCCAGAAGCTCCGCTCGCTCACCGGGATGGTGGACACCCTCATCGTCTTCGTCCTGGTCATGGGCGGGCTCTTCGCCGGGATCTTTACCCCCACGGAGGCCGCAGCAGTGGGCGCGTTCGGGGTGCTGGCGGTCTCCCTGGTCCGCAGGCAGCTCAGCTGGAAAGGCTTTGTCAACGCCCTTCACGAGACCCTCCGCACGGCGTGCATGGTCATGATGCTGATCGCCGGGGCCGTCATCTTCGGCAAGTTCCTGGCGGTGACCCGGATCCCTTTCAACATCGCCATGTGGATCGGCGGGTTCGATCTTCCTCCGGGCGTGGTGATGGGCATCATCATCCTGGTCTACTTTTTCGGCGGCTGCTTCATGGACGCCCTGGCGTTCGTCATGCTGACCATCCCGATCTTCTTTCCTGTGGTCACAGGGCTGGGCTTCGACCCGATCTGGTTCGGCGTCATCATCGTCATGGTCACGGAGATGGGCGTGATCACACCGCCCGTGGGGATCAACGTGTACGTTGTCTACGGCGTGGCCCAGGGCGTGGTAGGCGGAATTCCCCTGGAGAGCATTTTCAAGGGCATCCTGCCCTTTCTTGCGGCGGTAATCCTGGGAGTCATCATCATGCTGATCTTCCCCGACCTGATCCTGTTTCTGCCGCGCCTCATGTACTGACGGAGCTTCGCGCGATCTTCCCTGCGGGGAACAGCCTTTCACTCCACCACGGCCGGCGCTGAGCCACGGACGGACAAGGAACCATGATAGAGCAAGAGCACTGGAACCCGGTCCTGGAAGCCCTCCCCCCGGAACGCCTTCGAGACCTCCAGCTCCGGAAGTTCAAACGCATTTTCCGGTGGACCTACGACCGGAGCCGGTTTCACCGCAGCCTGTACGATCGCGCTGGCATCACGCCGGCTGATATCCGCTCCTTCGAGGACATCCGTCGGGTGCCCAAGGTGGAAAAGGCCATGCTGAGGGAAGCTCAGTACAAGGACCCTTTCCCTTACGGCGACGCCCTGTGCGTGGGGCTGGAGGACGTCACCGAGTATCACCAGACAAGCGGCACCACGGGCCAACGCGTGTACCAGGCCGACTCATGGACCGACTGGGAGTGGTGGAATGAGTGCTGGGCCTATGTGCTCTGGTCCCAGGGCTACAGGCCGGCCGACCGCGTCTTCCTCCCCTTCGGCTACAACGTGTTCGTGGCGTTCTGGGCCGGGCACTACGCCGCCGAGAAGATCGGGTGCGAGGTGGTCCCGGGCGGCGTCCTGGACACCCAGGCCCGCATCCTGAAGATCCAGGAGCTGCGAGCCACCGCCATGATGGGAACGCCCACCTACCTCCTCAGCATGGCCGAGACCGCCAGGAGCCGGATGGGCCTGGACCCCCGGGACCTCACCATCCGGAAGATCACCTGCGCGGGAGAGCCCGGGGCGAGCATCCCGGCCACCAAGGAGCGGCTGGAGTCCGCGTGGAACGCAGAGGTGTACGACCACGCCGGGGCCACGGAGATCGGGGCCTGGTCGTTCGAGTGCCGTCACCGGCCCGGGGGGCTGCACGTCAACGAGGCTTTTTTCCTGGTGGAGATCGAGGATCCGGACACGGGTGAGATCGTCGAGGAGCCGGACCGGCCCGGCAAGATGATCATTACGGCGCTCGACAGGCGCGCCCAGCCCTGCGTGCGGTTCGATTCCAAGGACGTCGTGGCCTGGTCGGAGCAGGCGTGCGCCTGCGGGCGGACCTTCCGGGTGCTCGCCGGCGGCGTGATCGGCCGCGCCGACGACATCACCAAGGTCAAGGGCGTGCTCCTGGCCCCGTCGGCCATCGAGGAGGTCGTCCGAAGCATGGACGGGCTCGGGGACGAGTACGAGGTCGTGGTCCAGCGGACCGGGGACCGGGAGGAGATCACCCTGAAGGTGGAGCTCCTGCCGGAGGCGGGTTCGAGGCGGGCCGAGATCGAGGTCCGCCTCAAGGACCGGCTCCGCATCAAGACCAACCTCGGGTACCGGCTCGAGTTCCACGAGCACGGGACCCTGCCGCGCTACGAGGTCAAGGCGAGGCGGTTCAAGGACCTGCGCAAGGCCTGAGCCCGCGGGCGGGCTCGGGCGGACGGGTGCGGTTTCCGTCCGGGTTCAGAGACAGGAGGTTCCATTCCCATGACTGTGGACGAGAACGAGCTGCGGGGGATTCACGATCGCATTCGGGAGCTGCGGCGCGCCGCCGAGGAGGTCCGGGCGGCGGGCGGCCGGCTTCCGGCCGTGGAGCGGAACACCCGTAGGATCCTCGGCGGGATCGACATGCTGGAGAGGAACATCTGCGACCTTTTCGACCCGGAAGGTTCCTGGGGCGATTGACACAGCAGGGGAGGCTCGAGACATGGAGCAGGATATCCTGGAGGGAAAACGCATCCTCGTGGTGGATGACGAGCATGACGTCCTGGACACCGTGGAGGACCTTCTCTCCATGTGCGAGGTCACCACGGCGTCCGACTTCGGCCGGGCCAGGGACCTCCTGGAGGCGGACACCTTCGACCTCGCCCTGCTGGACATCATGGGCGTGGACGGCTACGGCCTGCTGGAGCTCGCCGTGGAAAAGGGGATTCCGGCCGTGATGCTCACGGCCCACGCCCTGAGCCTCGACAACATCAAGAAGTCCCGTGAGATGGGAGCGAGCTACTTCATCCCCAAGGAGGAGATGGTCCATCTCACCACCTTCCTGAGGGACATCTTCGAGGCCCGGGCCAAGGGCAGGAACCCCTGGGTGAGGTGGTACCAGCGGCTGGCCTCCTTCTGCGAAAGACGGTTCGGCCCGGACTGGAAGGAGCCGGACAAGGCGTTCTGGGATCGCATGACCTACCATTGAGTCCCACGAGCCGCTAAGCATCTCTGCGCAGCACTCAGCCTGTGATCCGGTCGAACACCTCCAGCACCGCGGCGGTAAAGGCGGGATCGTTGATGTGGGCGGGGACCTCCCGTACCGGGCAGGCCCCATCGAGCTCCTGGTTCAGCCCCCTCAGGAAGGCCTCCGGACCGCCGGGCGAGTAGAGCGGACCTTCCGGATGATCGAACGCTGAGAGCCCGTCCCCGGGGACCAGGATTTTCACGGGCCCGGTCGCACCGGCGCAGAAACCGGCCACCACGCGGCCTACGGCCTCGATCTCCTCGTCCGCGGCCCGAATCACGGTGATGGCCGAGTTGTGAGCGTGGGCCTTCCGGCCGGGAAACCGGGCAACGGCCTTGTCGAACGCGCCCGCGACCAGGAAGTCCACATTTCCCGGCACCAGGATCGTGGGTACACCCTTTTTCAGTGCGCTCCTCCCGCGTTCCGGACCCGCATCGTAGTCCCCGCCGAACCGGTGGTCGGTCAGCTCATGGAGGGAAAGGTCCACCAGGACCGCGACATCCTGCTCCCGGATGAGCTCCTCCAGGGCCTCTCCACCGGCGCCCACCGTATGAAACACCACGACCTCGTATCCCCGCTCCTCGAGCCCTCTCCGGATCTCCACGGCACACACCTCAGTGGTTCCAAGGGTGGAGATCACGGCGAGGGGACGCTCGTCTCTCTGCTCGTGCAGCTCCCTCCACCGGACCATGCCGGCCATGGCATGGGCGCCGTTTCCAAGCACGGCCCGCGTGATCCGGTTGAGGCCGGAGAGATCGCAGACCGAATGAAGCATCAACAGGTCCCGGGTCCCCACGAACGCGCGGGTGTCCCTGGAGGCCATGGTCGTCACCATCACCTTGGGGACGCCCAGGGGAAACGCCCGCATGACCGCCGTTCCCAAGGTCGTGCCCATGGATCCGCCGATGCCGAAGACGCCCTTCACCCGTCCCTCGTGGTAGAACCGCCGGGCGATGGGGACGGCCCCCCGAATCATGGCGCCGAGCGCCTCCCCTTCGTGGCCGATCTTCTGCACCGCCTCCAGCGTGGTGCCCGCCTCGCGCGCCACCTCCTCCCGGCTCACGAGCACGGGGTGCGTGCAAGTCCCCCGAATCCCGGCGTCCATGATCCGAACCTGGATTCCGGCCTCCTGAATGGCGGAGGCCACGAACGCCGCCTCGGAGCCCTTGGTGTCCATGGTCGCAACCAGCAGCACGCCTGCGTCCCGATCTGTCTGCTCTCCCATTTTGCTCCCTGAAAAAATCCGATTGGAGGTGGGAAGGCCGCGCCGGTCAGCCCACGGTCCGGTTCTACGACGACTCCAGGATCCCCTCGTGATCCAGGAGCCACTCCTTTCGCCACAGGCCGCTGCCGTACCCCACCAGGCCACCGTCGGTCCCCATGACGCGGTGGCAGGGCACGACGATGGCCACAGGATTGTTGTGGTTCGCCTGCCCCACGGCCCTGGCCGCATTGGGCCGGCCGATGGACTCTGCGATCGCCCCGTAGGTGGTCCACGTGCCGAAAGGGATCTCCAGAAGCGCCATCCACACCGCCTTCTGAAAAGGCGTTCCCTCGAGGGCGAGTGGAACGGCAAAGGTCGTTCCTGTTCCCTTGAAGTAGTCATCGAGCTGCTTTCGGCACAACGCGAGACAGACAGGCGGATCCCCACTGTCCTCTGCGGGCTTTTTTACGAACCGAAGGGCCTGGATCCCTTCCTTCGTGCCGGCAATCTCGATCCATCCGATGGGAGATTCGTAGTAAAGTGTGGAAGATCCATTATTTTCCATGGTCTTTCCCTCCAGGCCGTACGTTCTCTCGTTTTCGCATCCGCCCGACGACAATCGAGCCATGCCGGCTCGCCGGTTTCCCTCCAGAAAGGGGCTTTTTTGTCAATCTCATCGTCGATCAGCGAGGTCCCTACACTTGATGGAGTCACAAAAAGCCTGAAGCCTTGAGATCCGCCCCCTGAATTTCAATAGGTTACAGCGTTTCCAGCGGCGGATGAGCAGGTTTTTGCGAATCCGTCAAACTCAGCAGCGCCCAAAATTCGTTTATAGATGGGCACTCACCAAGAGCGCGGTCCGGCCGACACAGGGCCGAAAAACCCGCGAGCAAAACGTTTTCGGGAAGAATTGCATGGGCGAACAGCAATGCCGTTTGATTTGTCAGCGGATCTTACACTATATTGCCTATGTATGAAAAGCACTTTTTCGGGGCATGTTGCTTATACAATGGCTTAAAAAGTAGCTTCCATCGCTTATTAAGATATTTTAGTGATTTTTATTGGCTGATAGGTTTTATATTATATCATATTATATATTTATATATCATTTTCTGGAGATTTTTCATGCAAAATTTTGCCATCGCGGTACTGGGCACCTTTGATTCCAAGGGCGAGGAGCACCGGTTTCTCAAGGAGCGTATCGAGGCCCGGGGGATCCGCACCGTCACCGTCCACGCAGGCACCCGGGAACCCTCCCCCTTTCCCGTGGACCACGACTTGTACACGAACGTGGTCCTGTCCCTGCCTGAGGGCGAGAGAGGCCGCGACCGGTCCATTCAGGCTGTGCTGGAGGCCGGCGGACGGCTTCTCCTGGAGCTCCACCGGAATGGGGTGATCCACGGGGTCGTGTCCGCCGGAGGGGGAACCGGCACCCATTTGTCCACGGGGATCATGCGGGCGCTTCCCATCGGCGTGCCCAAGGTCATGGTCTCCACCGTGGCGAGCCGGGACATGTCCGCCGTGGTGGGCACGCGGGACGTCACCATGATGCACAGCGTGGCCGACATTTTGGGCGTGAACAGCCTGCTGGGCCCCATACTGGACCAAGCGGCCGGCGCGGTCTGCGGCATGGCCCGCCCGACCTGGGTCCCCGACGGCGGCCGGCAGCGGATCGGCCTCACCATGTTCGGGTTCATCACCGCGGCGGCCGAGGCCGTCAAGACGCGGCTCGAGGCCATGGGTTACGAAGTGATCGCCTTTCACGCCAACGGCACGGGCGGCATGGCCATGGAGGAGCTGGCCGCCGAGGGGTTTTTCGACGGGCTCCTGGACCTGGCCACCCACGAACTGGCTGACGAGCTCAAGGGCGGGTACTGTCGGGGTATCGGCCCCCAAAGGCTCGCCCCCGTCCCCGGCCGGTCCGTCCCCCGCCTGGTGGTGCCCGGCGGGCTCGACTGCGCGGTTCTGGAGTTCACCCGGGAGACGGTCCCGGAAGAGTACCGGGACCGTCCGATTTTCTTCTACGATTTCCGATCGGCCGTGCGCCTGAGCGTGGAGGAGAGCCTCATCATCGCAGACCAGGTGTCCGCCCGGCTCAACCTCCGGCCCGAGGGCGTGGGCGTCCTCGTGCCCTGGGGGGGCTGGTCCGAGGCGGACGGTCCGGACGGGCCGCTCCACGCCCCGGAAATCGGCCGGGCCCTGGTCGATCGGCTCCGCCGGGGCCTGAACCCGGCCATCCCGGTCCAGGAGTCGGACCTCCACATCAACGATCCGGCCTTTGCCGACACGGCGGCCCGCACCATGCACGAGATGCTCCGGGGATAATAAACAAACCGGGGGCCGCCAAAGCGCCCCCCGGTTGAACCACCCGCTGTCTCCTTTTCCGGGTCACCCGCTCATGGCCACGAACCGCTTCACGTCCTTTCGCTGGACCAGGAGCAGGACCGAATCCTTGCCCTCCACGGACCGCTTCGCATCCTCGGCCGAGGCCACGGGCTCGCGGTCCACCTCCAGGATCACGTCGCCGCGGCGAAGCGAGGCACGCTGGGCCGGGCTGCCCGGCTCCACGGCGGCCACCACGGCCCCCCGGTCCCCGTCCACGCCCAGCTGCCGCGCGATTTGCGGGGTCAAATCCTGGAGCCTGAGGCCCCATCGGGTGTCGTCCTCGGGGTCCGACCCCTTCACGCCGGCGGTCTTTGTCTCGAACTCGCCCACCTCGACTGTGAGCCGGTGCGTTTTTCCGTCCCGGAGGACTTCGAGGGATGCCTTATCGCCCACAGGCGCGGCCGCCACCAGCGCCGGCAGGTCGTGGCTCTTTTCCACGGTCCGGTCATTGAAGGAGACGATCACGTCCCCGCGCTTTACGCCGGCCTCCTCCGCAGGCCCTCCCGAGAGCACGTCCGCCACCAGGGCGCCCTTGCGCTCCTTCAGCTCCAGGGCCTCGGCCAGCTCCCTCGTGACGGGCTGAATGTGGACCCCGATGTAGCCCCGGGTCACCTGCCCGTGCGCCACGAGCTGCGGGATCAGCTCCTTGGCCGTGTTGACGGGGATGGCGAACCCGATCCCCTGTCCACGGGCGATGATGGCCGTGTTGATCCCCACCACCTCGCCCTGCATGTTGAAGAGCGGCCCGCCCGAGTTGCCCGGGTTGATGGAGGCGTCCGTCTGGATGAAGGCATCGTAGGGCCCCGCACCGATCACCCGCTCCTTGGCGCTCACGATCCCCGACGTGACCGTGTGGCTCAGGCCGAAGGGGTTGCCGATGGCCATGACATAGTCGCCGACCCTGAGACCGTCCGAGTCGCCCATGGCTGCGCCGGGGAGCGTTTCCCCGCCCTCGATCTTGAGCACGGCCAGGTCGGTCTTGGGGTCCAGGCCCACGATCTCGGCCTCGAGCTCGCGGCCGTCGTCCAGGGTCACCAGGACCTCCCTGGCCTCCTCCACCACGTGGTTGTTGGTCAGAATGTAGCCGTCACGGCTGATGATGACCCCCGACCCGGCGCCCTGCACCCGGCGTTCCCGGGGCTGGGCACCGTCCTGGCCGAAGAACCGGCCGAAAAAGTCCTCGAACGGGCTCCCCTCGGGCAGGCCGGGCATGCCGTAGCCCGCCTTCTGCACCTTGGTGACCCGGATGTTGACCACCGAGGGCTTGAGGGCCTCCGCCAGGGGGGCCAGGGATTGGGCGCCCGCTGAGGGCGACTTCACGGCCGGCGCCGGGATCTCCGTCAGGGAGGGCGCATCCGTCGAGGTGAAGGCCGAGCCCGCCAGCAGCCAGGTAACGAGCACCCCCGCTGCAACCGCCGCCAGACCCGTCCTCCGCCATGGCCGTTTTCGTACAGGTTTCGAGATATGATCAAACATGGTTCTCCTCCTTGTCCAAGTTGGTTCATGCGTCCGGCGGCGATGTGTGTCCCGAATGGACGTCCCGCCGTTTGGAGAGAAAGATAACGCACGGACATGAAACAAGGATGAACCCAGTATTAAAATTCTCTCATCCGGAAGAATAGAGAAAAGAGGCAAGAGGAAAGGAAAGGAGAAAAGGGGAGAGACGAGGAAAGCCCGCAGGAACACTCAGGTTCGCTATACGGGCAGGAACACCCGGAAGGTGCTGCCCCGGTCCGGTGTGCTCTCCACGGCGATTTCGCCGCCGTGGGCCAGGGCGATGGACCGTGCGATGCTGAGCCCCAGGCCGGAGCCCTGCTCCGAGAGGACCTCCTCGGACCGGTAAAAGGGCTGGAAGACCCGCTCCAGGACCTCCTCGGGAATGCCCCGTCCAGTGTCCGAGACCTCGATGAGCGCGCCGTCCCGGTCGCGCGCCAGGGAGAGGGTCACGCGGCCGCCCTCCCCGGTGTACTTGACCGCATTGTCCACCAAATTCACGAGGAGCCCCCGCAGCCGGTCCCGGTCCCCGGAGACGACCACCGGCTCCGCTGCATCCATGCGGAGGTCAACGGAGCGCTCGTCGGCCAGGACCTTGAGTCGCCAAAAGACCTCCTCCACCAGCCCGGCCAGGTCCACGGGCCGGCGGTCCATGCGGAGCGCGCCGGACTCGGCCCGGGCCAGGATCAGGAGCCCCTCCACGAGCCTCGAGATCCGCTCGATCTCCTCCAGCCCGCTCCTCAGGGTCTCCCGATACTCCTCCGGGGTCCGGGCTGTGCGAAGCGCCACCTCGAGCTCGCCCCGCAGGGTGGTGAGCGGGGTCTGGAGCTCGTGCGATGCGTCGGCGCTGAACCGCCGTACCTGCTGAAAGGCCTCGTCGAGCCGGGAGAGCATCCGGTTGAGCGTCCCGGCGAGCCGGTCCAGCTCGTCCCCCGCCCCGGTCTCCTCCACCCGCTCGGCCAGCCGCTCCGCGCTGATCCGCTGTGCAGCCTCGGCCATTCTTCCCACCGGCCTGAGCGCCCGGCGGGCCAGAACCCAACCGCCCAGCCCGGCCAGCAGCAGACCTACCGGGAGCAGCCCCCCCATGACCAGGAGAAACCGGGCCCGGGTCTCGGCCACGTTTCTCAGGGACGAACCCACCCGGATCACCCGAACCGGGCGCCCCCCGCGCATCAAGGGCACGGTCAGGACGCGAACGGGATAGGGCTCCATCTCCTCCACGGTCTCGAAGGTGGCCTTTCCCCGGCGGGCGTTGTGGAGGGCCTCCTTGCTGAGAGGCAGCTCGCGGGCGCCCCCGGTGCCGGACGATCCTTCGCTCGGGTCGCCCGGGTCCAGCATCTGAAAGTAGGGGTCCAGCGGGGAGAAGCCGAAGAAGCGCCGGAAGATCTCGCCGATCTCGGGCGGGAAGGGCCCGGCGGACCGGGCCTCGACACGCTCGGCCGTGACCCGGGCCACGCTCTCCAAGGCGTTGTCCACCCCCCGTATCAGGCTGTAGGAGAGG
>JAIPEI010000044.1 GCA_021737245.1 Deltaproteobacteria bacterium
GGAAGACCCTTACGAAAAGCTCACGCCACGCGAGCAACAGGTTCTGCGTCTCATTGCGGAGGGGATCCGGACCCGGGAGATCGCGGAGCGGCTGGGAATCAGCTCCAGGACGGCGGAGAACCACAAGGCCCACATCATGAGCAAGCTGGATCTGCACAGCACCGGAGAGGTCGTGCGCTACGCGGCACGCATCGGGCTGATCCGGGCGGACCGGGAGCCGGATTGAGACGGGGCCCGGCCGCCCCTCGAGAAGGAGACGGTGCTACGCCGCGGAGTTCCTGAAGGCGGAGCCCGTGAGCCCCTGCTCCACCGCATAAGAGGTGAGGGCGGAGACCGAGTGCAGGTCCAGCTTCCGCATGAGGTTGGCCCGGTGCTTTTCCACGGTTTTCACGCTGATGAAGAGGCAGGAGGCGATCCCCTTGTTGCTGTTCCCCTCGGCCACGAGCTTGAGGACCTCCCTTTCTCGACCGGTGAGAGAGTCCAGGGAGGACTGGGGCTCCTTGCGGTTCGAACCGGACAAGTACCACGTCATGACCCGGCCTGCGATCTCGGGGCTCACATAAAGGTTGCCCTGGAGCACGGTTCGAATGGCATTGATCAGCTCGTCGCAGGGGACGGTCTTCAGGGAGTAGCCGTTTGCGCCGCTCTTGAAGGCGTCGAGGATGCATCCTTCCTCGTCGTGCATGGTAAGAATGAGCACCTTGGAGCCGGGCGAGATTCTTTGGATCTCGCGAAGAATGGACGTGCCGTCCATCTTGGGCATCCGGATGTCCAGGAGAACCAGGTCGGGGGTCTCCTCCTGGATGACCCGAATGCCCTGAAGGCCGTCCTGGGCCTCGGCCACCACCTCGAGATCGGGTTCATCGTTCAGGACGTTACGCAGGCTTTGTCGGAGCACGGCGTGATCATCTATGAGTACGATGCGGCTCTTTTTCTTCATGGCGGAAATCCCCTTCGGTTACGCCGGGTGGCGATGCCGGTTTCGCTTTTTCCTCCACCGCCGTCCGGGAATGGAGGGCTCCATCGGAGGACGGTTCGCATAGGGACCATTGGGGAGGGGCTGTCAGGTTTTAATACACCATAAAGGTCCAGCTTTTGCCGGTCTATGGGGTGAAACCCTACTTTTGGGATATGGGTTCGATTTGAACGGATAGCGTGTCGAGGTGGACTGGCGTTAAGATGAGGGCTGGTTATCTTGAGGTTATACCATCATTCACCCGAACAGGCTCGCGTTGTGCAAGAAGGCGCGAGCGGGAGGTCGTCGACATGTACTCGAAAACCGTCATGGACCATTTCAAGAACCCCAGGAACGTCGGGACGCTGGAAAAGCCCGACGGAGTCGGAGAGGTCGGAAATCCCCTTTGCGGGGACATGATGACCATCTATCTCGACGTGAAGGACGATCACATCGAGGACATCAAGTTCCAGACCTTTGGATGCGGCGCCGCCATCGCCGTCTCCAGCATGCTGACGGAGATCGCAAAGGGGAAGAGCCTGGACGAAGCCAGGAGGATCACCAACAAGGACGTGGCCGAGGCCCTGGACGGCCTGCCCAAGAACAAGCTCCACTGCTCGAACCTGGGAGCGGATGCCTTGAAGGCGGCGATTCAGGACTATGAGGACCGCAAAGCGGGGAGGGTCCGGAAGGATCTGAAGCGTACCGAAAAGCACGAGCACGATCCCGGGGAAAAGTGCTACTGCCCCTACTGCGACACCGAGATCGGCGAAGGGCAGACCGTCTGCAGGGACTGCGCATTGAACACCGACAACCAGACGGCGCAGGAAGCCAGGGAGGAATCCGTATGATGAATCTGGATCACATATCGGCCAATCCGCTGCTTCCCGAGGTCCAGGAGGCCATGATCAAGGCGATTCGGGAGCCCCAGGGCAATCCATCCAGCCAGCACGCCATGGGTGAGCGGGCGGCTGAGGCCCTGGAGACCGCACGGGAATCCGTGGCACGGCTCATCAACGCTTCAGCCTCCAGGGAGGTGGTGTTCACCTCCTGCGGCACGGAGTCGGTCAATCAGGCTGTCAAGGGCCTGGCCCTGGCCAACGCGGACAGGAAGGGTCGGCATGTTGTGACCTCGAACATCGAGCACAAATCGGTCATCAGGAGCCTCAGGCGGCTGAAGGCCATGGGGTTCCAGGTGACCTCCGTGCCGGTGGATGCACAGGGCCGCGTGGACCCCGCCGAAGTGGCGCGGGCCCTGCGCGAGGACACCGTCCTGGTGACGGTCATGCACAGCAACAACGAGATCGGGACCATTCAGCCCGTCAAAGAGATCGGGAGGATCGCGCGGGAGAAAGGCGTTCTTTTTCACGTGGACGCGGTGGATTCCGTGGGGGTGGTTCCCATGGACGCGCAGGCCCTGGGGGTCGACGCCATGAGCTTCGCCTCCAACCCGTTCTACGGACCCACGGGCGTGGGCGGCCTGTTCGTGCGCAAAGGGATCAACATCCTGCCGCTGCTGGACGGCGGGGTCCAGGAGAACAACAAGCGGGCCGGGACGGAAAACCTCATCGGCATTATCGGGATGGGGGTCGCCGCGGACCTCGCCCGCCGGGACATGGATGACCGGCTCTCCCGGTTGAGCGGGCTCCGGGAGAAGCTCCTCCAGGACCTCCCCGCGCACATCGACGACTACCTGATCAACGGGCATCCGGATTCATGCCTTCCCAATCTGGTTTCGGTCTCTCTCAAGTACATCGAAGGGGAGAGCGTGATGCTGATGCTGGACGAGGAGGGGATCGCCGTGTCCACACGGTCCGCCTGCGCCTCAGGCTCGCTCCGCGCCTCCCACGTTCTGCTCTCTACGGGCATGGAGTTCGCCGATGCCCAGGGGACGCTGGTGATTACGTTCGGGGTGGACAACACGGAGGAGGATGTCTCCCGGTTCCTGGCGGCCCTGAAGCGGACCGTGAAGACACTGCGGGACCTTTCCCCCCTCTACAAGAAAACGGCCGGGGCTTAGGACGGCTCGGAGCCGGGAGGCCTGCGAACCTTTCTCCGGCGGGTGACGGGCGCGTCACGAGGGACTGCCCTGGGCGCCCTCGCCGACGAGGCCCCGCTCCATGGCATAGGTGGTGAGGGCCGAGACCGAATGGAGGTCCAGCTTCTGCATGAGATTGGAGCGGTGCTTTTCCACGGTCTTCACACTGATGTAAAGCAGGAATGCGATCTGCCTGTTGCTGTGCCCTTCGGCCACGAGCTTGAGGACCTCGCGCTCGCGCGGGGTCAGGGAGTCCAGGGAAGACCGGGGCGCTTCCGGTTTTGCGCCGGACAGATACCAGGACATGACACGTCCTGAGATCTCGGGGCTGATGTAGAGCTTGCCCTGCAGGACGAGCCGAATGGCGTTGAGGAGATCGTCGAACGGAACGGTTTTCAGGCAGTACCCGTCCACCCCCTCCTTGAAGGCCTTGAGGATGCTTGCCTCGTCGTCGTACATGGTCAACATCAGGACCCGGCACCGGGGAGAGAACCGCTTGATCTCCCGGAGGACCGAGGTTCCGTCCATCTTGGGCATGCGAAGATCCAGGAGGACCAGGTCGGGGTCCGTCTCCCGGATGACCCGGATGCCGTCGATTCCGTTTCCGGCCTCGCCGACGACTTTCAAATCCGGCTCGCGGTCGAGGACGGGAAGCAGGCTTTGCCGGAGAACGTTGTGGTCCTCCACGAGGACCAGTCTGGATTTCTCGATCATGGGTACCGCTCCGATGGGGTGAAGGGTAGGCAGGGACCCTATGCTGTGTCATCATACATGACTTTAACCTTTCTCCATCGGATGGGAAATGGGGAATTTCCTGAATCTTCGTGGGAGAATCCCTGCTTCTGGGGTGGTTTTTCCCGACCCTCCAGCGGATCCAGGATAAAGACCGCTTTATGCCCAACGGTGGCTGTCCCCGCTCACCCGGGCGGACAGGCAGTGGGTCTGGGCCGCCTTCCTTTTCGCTCAGGTTTCCGCAGATGGTGGACTGGGAGCCGGACGAGAGCTTTAGCAGGGCGGGGGTTTGCTCCAGGATAAATCCGCTGCGCGTGCTTCCGGGGAAGGGGATGTGGGTTGAATCGAAACGAAAGGGGGCAAGATCGGGATGGGAAAGAAGAGAAAAAAGGCTGCAGGGAATCCCTGCAGCCTCTTTTTTGATCTTTTGGTGGTGCCGAGACCCAGAATTGAACTGGGGACACGGGGATTTTCAGTCCCCTGCTCTACCGACTGAGCTATCTCGGCACGAATCGCGACGACTATAGCCCCTGCGGCCGACGAGGTCAAGACGAAATCGGAGGTCAGGAGAGGACTACCTGGGCTCCTCTTCCTCGAGATCCAGGTCCAGCTCGAGATCATCCAGGTCCAGGGAGAGCTCTCCCTCCTCGTTCTCTTGGGACGGTTCGGATTCATCGTCGAGGGAAAGATCATCCAGGCTCATGGTGAAGTCCTCGGGCTCGCCGGCCCCGAGTCCCGCATCGGCCGGCTCCTCGTCGCCTTGCTCCAGCTCGATTCCCTCCAGATCGATGGTTTCCTCCGCACTGACCGCGTCCTGCCCGCCCAGGGCCGCCTCCATCTGCGGGGATCCGATTTCGAGCTCGCCGGTCTCATTGACCTTCAGATCGTCCAGGTTCAGGACAACCTCTTCTTCCTCCTCTACGGATTCTTCTCCTGCGGATGGGCCATCTGCCTCGTCCAGAGCAATGGCTTCCAGCTCGATCTCGGGCTCCTGCTCCTCTTCCGTGGGAGAGGAGTCCTCGAAAATCACGTCCTCGGTGAGCTCGTCTTCATCGAGGCTCAGCTCGTCCAGATCCAGGGACAGCTCCTCGTCCGCCCCGGCAGAGGCTTCCTCCGGCTGCAAATTCTCGGGCATTTCCTCTTCGGGCTGCAGCTCCTCCAGCTCCAGGGACAAATCCTCGTCCGTGCCGGTTCCGGCCGCCATATCCGGTTCGGGCTCCTCGGAAACGCCTGCTTCGGGAGACAGATCCTCAAGGTCCAGTGAGATCTCGTCCTCCTCGACGTCTCCGGATTCGGCGAGGCTGGAGAGATCGAGCTCGTCTTCATCGACCACCGACTCTTCCTCGGCTTCCAGCTCCAGGCTCAGATCGTCGTCCGCTTCCCCCGGATCGGCCGCCTCCTCGCCCAGACCCCGGACGGTCTCAAGCTCCGAGAGATCCCCTGACACCACAGGCTCCTCTTCGATCTCCTCGGAGGTCCAGTCGTCTTCCAGGCTGATCTCGAGGTCCTCGTCCAGCGAAGCCACATCTTCTTCTTCCTCGAAAATCGGAATCTCCTCTTCGACTCCGACGGATTCCCCGGCCGGGGGCACCACAGGCCCGTGGGAAGAAGGAATATCGATGTTCATGCCAACTTCGTCGGCTTCGCCCGTCAGAGCGCCAAGGAGAAAAGGGACCGCGGGCTCGAAACCGGGAAGGTTCAGCTTGTTTCTTTCTTCGCTGATGTCCTTTTTGCATTTGGGGCAGGTCTGGTTGTGGTCGAAGCTGACATACCCACACTTGGGACATTTCATTTGGCGCTCCTAAAGTGAAACGATCCTCAATCGTGGATCATGGAAGGGCAGGGGAACAACCGTTTGGTGGCAAATTTTCGAATTTACAGATAACATGGATGAAACCGGGCGTCAAGGATTTGCATCGGGGCTGGAGCCGTCGGGGACCCCGATTCGAGCATACGGGGAGCCGCGGCTGCCGGACCGCATCCGGGGGCCATCCCGGCGTCAGCTGCAATCGCGGATGGCCTCGCGGGCGAGGCGGTCGCATCGCTCGTTCTCCACGTGCCCGTTATGGCCGCGTATCCATCTCCACTCGATCTCATGGTGGCGGCTGAGCTCCAGCAACCGTTCCCAGAGATCCCGGTTGAGCACCGGTTTCTTCTGGGAGTTGACCCAGTTTCTGCGAATCCATCCGGAGACCCACTCGGTCATACCCTTGACCACGTAGTTGGAATCCGTGGTGACCCGAACGCGGGCGGAGCCGGGAAGAAGGCGCAGGGCTTCTATCACGGCGCGCATCTCCATGCGGTTGTTCGTCGTGTCCCTTTCACATCCCGAGATCTCGCGGACCCGGTTCCCCTGTCTGACGACGGCTCCGTAGCCGCCCGGTCCCGGGTTTCCGCTGCACGCCCCGTCGGTGAAGATTTCAACAAGCGTTTCGGGTTCCAGCTCCATGGGACCTCCGCCTCTCCTCTTTCTCCTGCTACCCGGCGCCTTCGCCCGGGGACACAGCCCCGGCTCCGGCCGGCGCCTGCTTGATGCGTCCCCGGATGCGTATGGTCAGGGTGGGTTTTTGGGGGTGGTTCGTCTTCAGCTCGAGGGCGCCCAGAAAGGTGCCCGCCCGGCCGGGAATCGTGGACACCTCGACATGGAACTCGCGTCCCGGTTTCACCTCGTCAATGCGAAAGACCGCCTTGTCCTCCAGGTCGAAGGACAGGGGCTGGATCTGGATGGGGTGCCCGTCCCGGCCTTCGATCTTGACCGTCTTGGTGATGACGGAGTCCGAAAGACCTGCAAAATAGAGATAGGGAGTGGAAACGGCTACGGGAACCTGCACGGAAGCCATCACCGTGATCACTTGAATCCGTTTCAGCGGGTCGTTGGAGTAAACGCGGGCGCTTTTTCGAAGAGAGCCCGGATGGCCCTGGGTGTCCAGCCGCAGTGTGATTTTTCCCTCGCCGCCGGGAGGGATGATCCGGTCGAAGACCGGAACGGTACATCCTCAGCCCGGAGAGACTTTTTTGATCTCCAGGGGTTGGTTCCCCTTGTTCTTCACGATGAAGTCGTGCTCGAGGACATCGCCCTCGTCCACCTCCTGGAAGTCGAACGTCGTCTCCTCCAGAAGCATTCTGGGTGCGGAGATCTTTTCCGCTCCGCAGGGCACGGATGTCGCGGCCGCCAGTATCAGCGCCGCCGCTGCCACGGCGAGTGCTTTTTTCATGATGCCTTCCTCACATTCCCAGCGCCTCTTTCAGCCGGTAGGTCAGGATGTCCAGTCGAATCGTGAAATCGATGTTCTCCACCACGCAGCCTTCAGGCACGGAGATCCGGTTTCGGGAAAAGTTCAGTATCGCATGGATGCCGGCCGTGGACAAGCGGTCCGCTACGGGCTGGGCTTCGGCCCTGGGGGTGGCGATCACCCCGATCCGAATATCCTTTTCGCGGGCGACTTCCTCGAGCTCTCGGCTGTCCCGGATGCGGAGCTTCGATCCGAGCGGCCGGCCGATCTTTTGCGGGTCGGAGTCGAATGCGGCCACGAAGGTAAACCCCCGGGCGGGGAAGTTCTGGTGGTTCACGAGAGCGGTTCCGAGGTGCCCGATCCCCACGAGCCCCATGTTCCAGGTCCTGTTCACCGCCAGGATCCTCTTGACCTGATCCATGAGCTCCCGCACGTCATAGCCGACGCCTCGTACCCCGAACTCGCCGAAGTATCCGAGATCCTTGCGTACCTGGGCGGGGTTCACCTGGCAGAGCCAGGCCATCTTTTCGGAGGAGACCATGCGATAGCCGTCGAACTCCAGGAGCTCGAGGCGTCGGTAGTAGAGGGAGAGCCTCTTGATGGTGGCTTTGGGGATTTTGGGTTGTTTTCCCATGTCCGGTCCTCTCGGGGGCGTTGTATCCGGGTCGGGTTTTCGGTTCATACTCCCGACGAACGCAGAAGACCATAGCACAGGACGAGGAAGGACCACAATAGGATTGTCGTGGCAATCCTGGCACATATAATATAGAATCCTTCCACCGGGCGGCGCTCGAGAGGCGGTTCTGCAAGCCGAAACGCCGCAGCCGCTGAAACGCAGTCAACCATCAAAACGCATCAAAACGGCCGAATCGAGGGGTTCATGGCGGAGGAGAGAGGGAGGATTCCGGGCGGCGAGGGCCGTTCACGGATGAGCGCAAGGCCGGCCGAACGTCTTTCAGACGAGCGATACCGGGCTTTCATCGAGAGCATCAACGACGGGGTGTACGAGGTCGACATCCACGGCAATTTCATCTACTTCAATACGGCGCTGTGCAGGGTGTTCGGGCATTCAAGGGAGGAGATGCAGTGGCAGAATTTCAGCCGCTTCATGAATGAAGACTATGCCCGCCAGGCGGTTGACGTGTTCAATAAGATCTACCGCACCGGAGATCCGATCTCCGACCTCGTCTGGGAGATTGTGGACAAGGAGGGGCAGACCCGCATCATCGAGCTCTCGGCGAGCCTGATCACGAACAAGGAGGGGGAGAAGGTCGGGTTTCGGGGGATCGCAAGGGATGTGACCGAAAAGGTCCGGTCCCGCCAGGCCCTTCAAGAGTCCGAGTGCAAGCTCCAGCGCCAGTATGAAGAAAGCAGGAAGGCGGCCCAGCGATACCGGACGCTTCTGGATTTCATTCCCTATCCCATGGTGGTGTTTACCCTGGGCGGCAGGGTGAGCTACTTGAACCCGGCCTTCACCGAGGTGTTCGGATGGACCCTTGGTGAACTCCAGGGGAAGCGGATTCCATACGTTCCGCCTGATCTGCAGAAGGAAACCGAAGAGAACATCGAGAGGCTTCTGCAGGAAAAGATCATCCGCCGCCACGAGACCAAGCGGCTCACCAAGGACGGACGCGTCATCGACATCGTGATGCGTGGAGCCATCTTTACGGGGGACGACAGCGAGTCCGGGGGCGAGCTCGTTTTTTTGAGGGACGTCACACGCGAGAAGCGCATGACCCGCAACAACGAGGCGCTGCTTCGAATCAGCACGGCCCTTCCCGCCTATCCCGACCTCGAGGAGCTCCTCGACTACATCAGCGCCGAGATCAAACGCCTTATCGACGTGCAGGGAGCCCAGGTGATCCTGCTGGACGAGGAAAAGCAGGAGCTGTTTTTTCTCGGCGTGGCCCACGAGGACTCCTCCTCCCAGAAGCGGGCCAAAACGATCCGGTACCCCGCCGACAAGGGCGTCTCGGGCCACGTCATTCGTACGGGAGAGCCGATCATCGTCCCCGACGCCGCCGAGGACCCCCGCTTCTATGCCCTGGTGGACAAGCAGATCGGCTACCCGACCCGAAACATGCTCGATGTCCCCCTGAGAAGCGGGGACCGCACCATCGGCGTGCTCTGTGCGGTCAACAAGAAGAGCGGGGCGTTTGACCGGACGGATGTGGAGCTGCTCAGCATGATCTCGAGCACGGTGGCGCTGTCCATCGAGAACGCCCGGTTCTCCGAGGAGCTCAAGAAGGCCTATCGCGAGGTGATCAGCCTGAACCGCGCCAAGGACCGCGTGATCAACCACCTCTCCCACGAGCTCAAGACGCCGATCTCGGTTCTCTCGGCCTCGCTGAACATCCTCTCGAAACGATTCGTCGATGTGCAGGAGGAGCGCTGGAAACCCACCATCGAACGGGCGCAGCGGAATCTTAAACGGCTGCTCGAAATCCAGTACCAGGTGGAGGACATCATGAAGGGAAGGGAGTACAGGACGCACACCCTTCTCTCCTCCATGCTCGATCAGTGTGCGGACGAGCTCGAGGCGCTCGTCGCGGAGCAGGTCGGCGAGGGCGGAATCGTGGAGAGGCTGAAGAAGCGGATCGACGATCTGTACCGCCCGGTCGACGCGACTCCCGAGGAGATTCGCCTCGATCGTTTCGCAGCGGATCGCCTGAACCGCCTGGCCGCTGATTTCGCACACCGGAACGTGAGCGTGGAGACACAGCTCGAAGAGGCCCCGGTCGTTTGCCTGCCCCGGGAGGTTCTCCGAAAGGTCGTGGACGGGCTGGTGAGAAACGCGGTGGAGAACACGCCGGACGGCGGCAGGATCGAGGTCAAGGTCCGCCCCAAAGGAAACGGCTGCGAGCTCGTCGTGCAGGACTGCGGCGTGGGGATCACGGAAGAGAACCGCCGCCGGATTTTCGAAGGGTTCTTCACCACACGGGACACCATGGACTACTCCTCGAAGCGGCCGTTCGACTTCAACGCCGGGGGAAAGGGGGCTGACCTGCTTCGAATGAAGATCTTTTCGGAGCAGTACAACTTCAAGATCGAGATGAGCACCTCCCGTTGCCCTCACCTTCCCAGGGACACCGACGTCTGTCCCGGAGACATTGCCGGCTGCCCGTTCTGCAGGGAGACCGGGGACTGCCTCGACACCGGGGGGACGACGTTCACTATTTACTTCCCGCCGGTGCCGGAGGGGGGATGCCGCGCGGACGGGAAGCCCGCGGGGCCTTGAGGGCCGCGCACGCCCCTGCTTCAGCTTCTCCCGGCCGGGCCTCGGTCAATGGGGATTCCCGAGATCCGCTCTCCGCGCGGAATCGGGTTGATCTGAAAACGCATGTCTGCTAAAAGGGCGGGGGCGGAAAGCGGAAGCGGGAGCGAAGCTATGAGCAGGGATGTGATCGAGCGGATCTCGCGGCAGGTGGAGAAGGAGCCGTACGCCGGAAAACTCGGGCTGCGTCTCATTGAGCTGGAACCGGGTCATGCGGTGGTCGAAATGGCGCCGCAGGACGATGTGGGAAACATCCTGGGCATGATCCACGGCGGCGCGATCTTTTCGCTGATCGACGAGGCCTTTCAGGTGTCGTGCAATGCTTACGGTACCGTTGCCGTGGCCCTGAGCATGACCTTGACCTACCACTCGCCCCCGGGGCCCGAGGCGACCCTCCGGGCCGAGTCCACCGAGATCCACAGAAGCCGGAGAACAGGAAGCTACTCGATTCGAGTGACCGATGATCGGGGAACGCTCATCGCGTCGTGCCAGGCCCTTGCTTACAGAAAGCAGCAGCCCCTCCCGTTCCTTTCCGGGGGAGAGGAGCTGCAGGACGGGGCCCGGAGTGCTGCGGGGTCAAAGGAGGGAGCAGAGGGTGGATCAGCCGGGTAGCAGCGCTCAGGGCGGCGGAAACGGAATGGACTCGAGGCGGGAATCGTTCCTTGGGCTCGTCGAGCGGAGAACGGCGGGGATGAGCGGCTGCCTCGCCTGGTTGAACACGGACCTCCAGAAGAAAGGGGCCGCCCGGAAGGCGGAGCGGGTGGAACACCTTTCCGAACGATTCGACCGCATCTGCAGCAGGCTGGACGCAGTAGGGCGGGCCTTGCAGGGCGCAAACACCGGGATATCCCCCTCAGGATCGGAGGGGGATGCAGCCCGGCTGGAGGGTGGTCTGAGGGCGGAGCTGGCGGGCGCAGGACGACTGATTTCCGAGCTGACCGACGGCGTGGAGCCGTTTACGGAGGAGCGGGAGCGGCGGCTTGCGGAGAGATTCGAAGCACTCGAGAGTGCACTTGATGAGGGGGAACGCCTCTTCGGGGTCCGGACGAATCGTTGACTCTTCAAGGAGGCTGGAAAGAATGGACGAGGCTCAGCAGGCGTTGACCCGGGTGATTTCGCGGGAACGGATCCACGAAAGGGTCCGTGACATGGCGCGTGACCTCTCCACGGCCTTTTCCGGCAAGGAGCCCCTGTTCATCGGGGTCCTCAACGGAGCCGTCTTTTTTCTGGCAGACCTGGTCCGGGAGTTGACCATCCCCTGCCGGATCGACTTCATCAAGGCGGCCAGCTACGGCACCGGAACGACGTCGAGCGGCAAGGTCCGGCTGACCAAGGAGGTGGATCTCGAGATCGGCGGGGAGGATGTCATCCTCGTGGAGGACATCGTGGACACCGGGCTGACGTTGAAAAGCATCCTGGAACAAGTCGAGCAAAAAGGCCCCGCGTCCGTTCACGTCTGCGCCCTGATCGACAAGCGGGAATGCCGGACAGAGGAGATCCGCGTGGATTTTTCCGGCTTTGAGGTGGAGCGGGGCTTTCTGGTCGGGTACGGTCTGGACTGCAATGAGCGCCATAGGAATCTCCCGGACATCTATGCGCTGGGTTGAAGGACATCTCAAAGAGGAGGGCGTCCATGATCGTTGCGTGTGAGCAGTGCCAATCCAGATTCAGGCTCGACGACTCCCTTCTCAAGGACGAAGGGTCCAAGGTCCGTTGCTCCCGGTGCGGGCACGTCTTCCTGGTCCGCCCTTCCCGCGCGGAGCAGCCTGAGCCTGAAACGGTCACGCCCGTTGAAGAGGCCCCCGAAGAGACGGTCGTGCTGGACTCGCCTCCCGACCTGGAAGCCGCGGCCGGGAAAGCCCGGTTCCAGGAACCGCCGGACTCCGCCGGCGACGAGATGGTTGAATGGGACGAAGGGCCGGAAGAGGATGACGGTCTCGCCTTCGATGGGAGGGACGAGGAGCAGGTGGAGGATTTCGATGCGTCGGAGGAAATCGAGGCCCTCTCACCGGAGGATCTGCCGGAGTTCGATGAAACGCCGGCGGAGGTGGAAGTCGCCTTGGAGCGGGCATCCGGGATCGAGGACAGGGTGACGCGCGAAGACACCGAGGAGAAAGGCCGGGAGGAGGATTTCCCGCAGCCGCCCGAACACGCGGCGCAGGCCTCCGAGTCGAGGAGGGGATCCAGGCTGCTCGGGTTGATCATCGGCCTGGTTCTCGCCGGCGTCGTCGCATACGCCGTCCTCTACATACTGTCCCCGGGACTGATTCCGGAGGCTTTGAAGCTCGGCAAGCCCGCCAAGGAGCAGGTATCCGTCGATCCGGGAGTGAAAAGGCTCTCCTTCGCCGATGTGAAGGGGGCGTTTGTTCGCACCGAGACGGGAAAGCAGCGGTTCGTGATCCGGGGGACCGTCATCAACAACTACCCGGACGGGAGAAGGTTCATCCAGGTGAAGGCATCCATCCTCGATGAGAAAGGGCGGACCGTCCAGTCTCGAAAGGCCTATGCCGGAAACATCTTTTCGCAGGATGAGCTGGTGGGCGAGCCCATGGCGTCCCTGGAGAAGGGGATGGGGCGGCGCGCGGGAGATGAGCAGCAGAACGCGGCGATCGTCCCCGGCGGCAGGGTGCCTTTCATGGTCGTGTTTCAGGATCTTCCCGGGGACATCAGCGAGTTCACCGTGGAAGCCGTTGGTTCGTCCCCGGCCCAACGGACCTAGGACCCGAGCGCGACGGCCGGTCTTGGATCGCCGGTCCCGTGGGATGGATTCTCCCTCTCCGGGTGGTGCCGAGGATGTTCCAGTTCGAAGAAAAGATCTCCCGCCTCGACTCCGAAAAGCTCATCAAGGGCTTGATGATCCTGGGGATCATCGTGCTGGTCGGAACCGGCGGGTACATGGCCATCGAGGGATGGACCTTTCTCGATGCCCTGTACATGACCGTGATCACCATCACCACCGTGGGTTACGGAGAGGTGAGGGAGGTGTCCGTAGCCGGGAGGATCTTCACGATCTTCATCATCTTCTCGGGCATGGGCATCATCGCCTACATCCTCGGGATGACGGCCCAGGTGATGGTGGATTTCCAGATGCGCTCCCTGATCGGGAGAACCAAGCTGGGTTTGAGAATGCGAGCCATGGAGAACCACTTCATAGTCTGCGGGTTCGGGCGGATCGGCCGGGTCATCAGCCGGGAGCTCAAGGCCAACAACATACCCATCGTGGTGATCGAGAACGACCCGGAGGCCAAGGCCCTCCTGCAGAACGAGGACATCCCCTACATCATCGATGACGCCACGAGCGAGGACGTGATGCTCGAGGCCGGCATCGAACGGGCGCGGGGCGTGGTGACCGTGGTCGCTTCGGACGCAAACAATCTGTTCATCACCATGACGGCGCGGGGGTTGAACCCCCGTCTTTTCATCCTCTCCAGGGCGGACCAGGAACAGACCGAGAGAAAACTGCTCAGAGCGGGCGCGAACAAGGTGGTCATGCCCTACATCATCGGAGGGCGGAAGATGGCTCATATCATCACCAAGCCGGCCGTCACCGACTTCCTGGAGTTCGCCCTCTATGACAAGGAGATGGGCCTCGAGATGGGAGAGCTCCCCGTGAGCGGGAACTCCCGCCTGAAGGGCCTCAAGCTGATGGATTCAGGCATCCGGCAGGATATGGACGTGATCATCGTGGCCGTCCGGAAAAATGACGGTCAGATGACCTTCAACCCCTCCTCACAGACCCGCATCGAGGAGGGTGACACCCTGATTTCCCTCGGCAAGAGACACGACCTGGAGAAGCTCTCCGCAATTCTGGCCGGTACGTAGCCGATCGGGGCTGCGGTCGCCGGCAAGTCCCGACTTCAGTGCAGCTGGATCATCATTGGATTCCGGTGGAGTCCGTTCTGCGCTCCGGATCAACGGTCCCGTAGACCGCGGGCAGGTACCGGGATGAAGAGAGGCCTTGAAAAGGACGACGATCATTGTCAACCCGAACGCGGGAACAGGGGCTGCGGCGCGGCAGTGGCCCAGGATTCGGACCGTCTCGGAACGCCTGCTCGGACCCGGCGAGGTCCGGTTCACCCGGGGGCCCGGAGATGCCCTGCGCTTTGCGGCCGAGGCGGCGGGTTCGGGTGCCGAGCTGCTGATTTGCGTGGGCGGCGACGGCACCCTGAACGAGGTCGTCAACGGGCTCTTGTCGAACCGGGCGGCTGCACGGGGGCTGTGCGTTCTGGGCTACGTGCCGTGCGGCACTGGGTGTGACCTGTCGAGAACCCTTGCCATACCGAGGGATCCTGTCCGGGCCCTCGAGGTCATCGCCTGTGGTACGACCAGGACGGTTGATGCGGGAAGGATCGGGTTCCGGGGAAATCGGGGAGCGGCGGGACAACAGTTTTTCCACAACGTGGTCAGCTTCGGCCTGGGAGGAGAAGTGGACGAGCGGGTCAACCGCGGATCCAAGGCCCTCGGAGGGTTTCTTTCCTTTATCCGTGCCACGCTCCTCTCCATCCTCCTCTTCCGCAAGAAACGGGTCTGCTTTCGACTGGATGAAGGCCCGGTTGTCGAAACGATCGCCTGGAACATCGTGGTG
>JAIPEI010000045.1 GCA_021737245.1 Deltaproteobacteria bacterium
GACTCCACACCACCGGCGCAAGGATCCATTGATCCGTGTCACCCCGTCTCTGCAGCGCCGCCGGGGCGGGGTCCTGCACGCCTGCGTTTGCCTGGATGCGTCCTCCCGTGTAGAATGAAACATGATGGCGCGGCAAAAAGCCGGAAGCTTCGGGATCTGCCCCCGGAATTTCAATGGCTTGTAACGTTGCCAGCGGCGGGTGAGCGCGTTTTTGCGAATCCGCCGGAGGCGCGGGGCCGGCCATTCGAGAATGCGAACCGTCTACGAAGAGCGAGGAGGAGTACAGCCATGATCACGGCTGGAATCGATTGCGGAGCAAAAAACACGAAGGCCGTCATCCTGAAGGATGGAGAGGTCATCGGCAAAGCCATGGTTCTCACGGGTTCGGATCCGGTCGAGGCCGTTAGAGCGGCTTTCGACACGGCCGCGCAGGCCGCCGGGATCCAGCGGAGCGAGGTGGAAAGCGTCGCGGGGACGGGGTCGGGCCGGAATGCCGTCAAGGCTGCGGATCAACGGGTGGACGACATTCGGGCCATGGGCAAAGGGGCCTTCTTCCGTTTTCCAGGGGCCCGCACGGTCGTGGACGTGGGCGCCGAGGAGGCCAGGGCGGGCAGGCTGGACGATCAGGGCAACGCGGAGGACTTCGCGGTCAACGAAAAGTGCGCCGCCGGGGCCGGGGTGTTTATCGAGACCATGAGCCGGGCTCTGGAAACGCCGTTGGAAGAGCTCGGCCCCCTGGCCCTCGCATCGGATCAGAGCATCCCCATGAACGCCCAGTGCGCCGTGTTCGCCGAGTCCGAGGTGGTCGGGCTCATTCACGCCGGGGCGGAGAAAAAGGACATCAGCCGGGCGATCCACGACGCCATGGCCGACCGGATCGCCACCATGATCCGGCGGGTCGGGGTGAACCGGGATCTGGTGATGATCGGCGGCGTGGCCCGGAACCCCGCAGTGGTGGAGGCCCTGAAGCGGGAGCTGAGGCTCGAGACCATCCATGTTCCCGATGATCCCGAGTACACGGCTGCGGTGGGCGCCGCGGTTGTTGCGGCCGGGGAAATGGGGAAGGTTTCCGGAGGGCGAGGCGATGCGTGAAGAACAGGAGCAACCCTTCTGGAGCTGGCCGGAGACCAGCTGGGGCAACCCGGACGCCGGCTGGGAGGACGCCGGGTACGTCACCGTGGGAATCGATGTGGGATCGGTGAGCTCCCAGGCCGTGATCATGGCGGACGGGCAGGTCATTGCATACGGAAACAGGCGGACCGGGTCCAACAGTCCGGACAGCGCCGGAAAGGCCATGGATTTTGCCACGGAGGCCATGGGCGGGATACCTGAGGACCGGATCGACTACCTCATCGGAACCGGCTACGGACGTGTGAACGTGCCCATGGCGGATCGTACCCTTACGGAGATCGCGTGCCATGCCCGGGGCGCCATGTTCATGTTCGGACCCGAGGTCCGAACGGTCCTGGACGTGGGCGGCCAGGACATCAAGGCGATTCAGTGCGATCAGCGGGGCAAGGTGACCAACTTCATCATGAACGACAAGTGCGCCGCAGGTACCGGGCGCGGCATGGAGGTGTTTTCGGATCTGCTCGGCATACCCATCCAGGAATTGGGCGAGCGCTCCTTCCAGGCGGGTGAGGAGCCCCGGGCGGTCTCCAACGTCTGTGTGGTGTACGCGAAGTCCGAGGCCGCCGGTCTTCTCCGAAGCGGCTGGAGCACCGAAGAGGTGCTTGCCGCATACTGCCGCGCCATGGCCGAACGGATCTTGTCCCTGCTGGACAAGATCGAGGTCGTCCCCGGATTCGCCGTCACCGGCGGGTTGGCCAAGAACCGGGGGGTGATGGATCGCCTGATGCCCATGGTCGGCCTGGAACGCATGAAGACGGAGTGGGACCCTCAGATCGCCGGGGCCGTGGGTGCCGCCCTGTTCGGCCACGCCCTTTGCCTGAAGGGAAAAAAGCGAAAGGCCGGCAGGGGGTGACCGCTCATGGCTGAGATCAGGGTAACCATCGACGGGCGGGAGGTCCGGGTGCCCGGAGGCGCCACCGTCCTGGAGGCGGCCCGCGAGGCGGGTATCTACATACCGGTGCTGTGCCACCACCCCGACCTGCCCCCGGCCGCGGAAACCCCCTCCGCCTGCGCCGTCTACCAGGGGGGGCGGAGGATCGAGAATGCGCGGCTCGGCGAGGGAGGCGCTTGCTGCGGCCTTTGTGTCGTGGAGGTGGAGGGCCGGAACGATCTGGTCGAAGCTTGTTCCACCGAGGTGGTGCAGGGCATGGTGGTGGCCACGGACACGGGCGCGTTGCGGGCCAGACGTCTGGAGAACCTGGTCCCGATCCTGGCCGGGCACCCCCACGCCTGCCTCGTCTGTGCGCAGCAGGAGGGATGCTCCAGGAGCCACTGCTCGGCGAACGTGCCTGAGGAGGAGCGCTGCTGCTCCAGGTTCGGGCGGTGCGAGCTCCAGGCCGTGGTCAACCATGTGGGGGTCCCGGATGCGACCCCCCGGTGGGTGCCGGCGAGCCTGCCCGTCATGGAGGATGATCCGCTCTTTGTGCGGGATTTCAACCTGTGCATCGGGTGCACCCGGTGCATCCGCGCCTGCCGCGACCTCCGGGCCGAGGCGATCGGTTTTGTTCGCGATGAGCAGGGGCTGGTTCAGGTCGGGAGCCTCGCCCCGACCCTCCGGGAGTCCGGGTGCCGCTTCTGCACGGCCTGCGTGGAGGTCTGTCCCACCGGTGCGCTCATGGACAGGAACGTGCGCGCCGGGAGGAAATCACAGGACCTGGTCCCCTGCAGAGAGGCCTGCCCGGCCCATGTGGACGTGCCCTCGTATGTACGGTTGATCGCCGAAGGAAAGCCCGATGAAGCGGACGCCGTGGTTCGGGAGAAGGCGCCCTTTCCGGGCGTGCTGGGAAGGGTCTGCGCGAGGCCTTGTGAGGATGTCTGCCGCCGCGGCGAGGTGAATGAATCTATCGCGATCTGCGCCCTGAAGCGCTATGCAGCGGACAGCGGGGAAAGGCCGCGGAAGAGGGGCCTCAAGGCCGGGAAGGACACCGGGAAGCGGGTCGCCGTGATCGGCGCCGGTCCGGCCGGGCTCACAGCCGCGTATTACCTTCGCAAGGCGGGGCACGCCGTCATCCTGTACGAAGCGGAGAAGCAGGCCGGCGGGATGATGCGATACGCCATCCCGCGGTTCCGCCTGCCAAGGGAGGTCCTGGACCGGGAGATTCAGGACATCCTGGATCTCGGCGTGGACTTTCGGCCGGGACGGGTCCTGGGCCGGGACATCCGGCTCGAGGACCTACGGGCGGACCGGGTCGATGCCGTGTTTCTGGCCGTGGGGGCTCAGGAGAGCCGAAAGGCGCCGGTCGAGGGCGCGGACCTTTCAGGCGTGCTGCGGGGTCTGGATTTTCTGCGGCAGGCGGCTGGGGGCGGGCCGCTCGAGACGGGGAAGAGGGTCCTGGTGGTGGGCGGCGGGAGCGTGGCGGCGGATGCCGCGCGGACCGCACTTCGGTGCGGTGCGGTGCAGGTGACCCTGGCCTGCCTGGAGAGCCGTGATGAGATGCCGGCCCGTGAAACGGAGGTGAAAGGGCTCGTCGCCGAGGGGGTGGAGCTGATGCCCTCCTGGGGTGCGCATCGAATTCCGGGCGAGGGTGGTCGTGTGAGCGGGGTCGAGCTCGTTCGCTGCTCCCGGGTCTTGGATGACCAAGGCGTCTTCGGCCCTTCCTTCGATTGGGAGACGCGAAGGAAAATGAGCGTGGACCGGGTGATTTTCGCCGTGGGACAGGCCCCCGATCTCTCTTTTCTGGAAGGGGACGTGCCTGTTCGCGTGGAGCGCGGCCTGATCGTGGTGAACCCGGACACCCAGGAGACCGGTGTGCCGAAGATGTATGCCGGCGGGGACGTGACCGGGACATCCGGTACGATCATCCATGCCGTGGCTGCGGGGCGCAGGGCCGCCTCCGCCATAGACAAGGCCTTGGGCGGCGCCGGGGTGGTGGAGGAGACCCTGGTTCCCCGGCGACCCCCGGATCCCTTTCCGGGCCGGGACGAAGGGTTTGCGGATCGACCCAGGATGCCCGTGCCCGAGCGGGACCCGGCAGCCCGGTCCGGATGCTTCGACGAGGTGGAGCTGGGCTATTCCGTGGATGCAGCCGTGCGGGAGGCCTCGCGCTGCCTCCAGTGTGACCTTCGGCTCCGGATAAGGAGCAACCCCCCGCCTCCGCAAAAAGGGCTCCCGTTCGACGAATCGTCCCTGGAGCAGGTTCCGGCCGGCGAGGGTGTCTACCGGCTGATCGATGCGGACCGCAACGTGCTGGCCATCAGGGGGACGGCCGACCTCAGGCGGTCCCTCCTCGAGGAGCTGGAGGAGAACGAAAGAGCGGTCCTGTTCGAGTTCGAAGAGGACAAAATGTACTCGAAGCGTGAGAGTGAGCTGATTCAGAAATATGTCCGGGAGCATGGGGGCATGCCGGGGGAGGACGATCTGTACTAGGTCCTGAGATATTTCCCCGGTTTCTTCCCTCACTCGATGCAGACCCTCCGCACCTCCGTGATGTCCGTCAGCCCCTGGAACACCTTCTGAATGCCGTCCTGCTTCAGGGTGGTCATCCCGTCCTTCTTTCCCTGGATGAACAGGTCCTCCGTGTTGGCCTGACGCTTGATCATACGCTTGATCTCAGCGGTGCCTTCCAGGAGCTCGTGAATACCCATCCTGCCGCGGTAGCCCGTGCGCGAGCATGCGTTACAGCCCACCGGCCGGTACAGGGTGAGATCGGAGGTGCGCTTGATCCCTGTCTTTTCGAAGGCTTCCTCCCCATAGTCCGTGACGAGCTCTTCGAACTCCTCGTTGGAAGGCTGGAAGGCCTCGCGGCATTTCGGGCAGAGCCTTCGCACCAGCCGTTGGGCGAGGACGCCGAGAAAGGCGTCGGAGAAGTTCAGCGGGTTCAGCCCCATGTCGAGAAGCCGGGTGATGGTCTCCGGCGAGCTGTTGGTGTGCAGGGTGGAAAAGACCAGATGGCCCGTGAGGGAGGCCTCGATGGCGATGGACGCCGTCTCCTGATCGCGCATCTCCCCGATCATGATGATATCCGGATCGGCGCGGAGAAAGGCCCGCATGATACGGGCGAAGCTGAGGCCGATCTTGGGCCTGGCCTCCACCTGGCGAAGCCCCTGCTGTGTGATTTCGATGGGATCCTCGGCCGTCCAGATCTTGATGCCCGGCTTGTTGATGTAGCCGAGAGCCGCGTGAAGCGACGTGGTCTTTCCTGACCCGGTGGGGCCTACCACGAGGATGAGCCCATACGGTTTCGTGAGGACCTGTTTCATGATGCCGAGATTCCGCTCGTTCAAGCCCATGTCGTCGAGTTTCATGGCGCCGGACTTGGCAAGGATCCGAAGGACCGCGTCCTCGAATCCGCCCGCAGTAGGCAGCGTGGCGAGGCGCAGCTCGAAGGGGGGAATCCCTTTGCGCTTGAACTTGATCTTTCCGTCCTGTGGGAGGCGGCGTTCGGCAATGTCGAGGCCGGACATGATCTTGAGACGGGAAATGATCCCCCTGGCCATGGAGTTGGGAACCTGGATGTACTCCTGGCACACCCCGTCCATGCGAAACCGGATGTTCGTGGCTTTGGTGACCGGAGAGGGCTCGATGTGAATATCGGAGGTGTTCTTGCGATACGCCGCCACGAGGACCTGATCCACCAGCTTGACCACCTGGCCGGAGGCCTCGTCGTAGGCCTCGTCTAAATCCTCTGAGTCCTCCTCCTCCTCGAAGCTGATGTCCGGAAGCAGCTCGAAGTCGTCCGCAACGAAATCGGAGGCGGCCTCCTCCCCGGATGTGTCCCCTTTGGCTCCTTCGAAGAAGGCCCGGATATAGGTGTCGATGTCCTCCCGGATGCCGACGCTGAAGATGATTTTCTTGGCCTTGATCAAGGCCCGGATATGATCGATCTTGTTCAGGTCGTTCGGATCTTCGACCAGGATCTCCACACCGTCCTTGTCCCAGGTGATGGGCACCCAGGCATCCTGGAGGAGGAAGGTCTTTTTCAGGTTGCTGATCAGCTCCACCGGTGTGGAGAGCTCGGCGTCATAGGCACGCCAGGGACAGCCGTAGAACAGGGAGAGCGATTTTCCGACCTCCTCCTTGCTGATGTGGAACTGCTCCACCAGGATGTGCTCCACGCTCTTTTTCGCCTTCTTGGACAGGGATAAGGCCTGCTGGAGCTGGACCGCGGTGACCAGATTCTTCTGGAGGAGGTAATCGTACCGGGATCCGATGGCCGCACCGGCCTTGGCTGAGTCCAGCTTCTGGGAAATCTCGCGGTTTCCCGGATCCAGCTTCGCGGCCTCCCGGAACAGGGAAAGGGCGGAATCCTCCTGGCCCCGCTTCTCCATGACAACGGCGATTTCGGACTTGATCCGGGCCCTGGCCCTGCTGTCGAGCTTTCCGGACTCGAGGATCCGGTCGAGGTCGGAGATCGCCTTGGCCGGCGACTTGGTCCTGCCCAGGCACTCCATCATGCCCGGGATGACGTCATCCAGTGGGCACCCCTTGTTCAGGAGCTTCTCCCACTCGGATATCGCCTCGTTGAACAGGCCGAGCTCCTGAAAGGCATGGGCGCTTTCCAGCAGGGCTGCGCTGTCTTCATCGGTGGAGAACGTCTCACGAAGGAAGGTGAGGTCCCGCTTGGAAAAATCCTCCGTCGAAGGAGTATCTCCCTCGGTCTCCAACTCCTCACGAAGACGCTTCAGACGTTCCTCGATTCCGCTGCGGGCCTCTCCCCCCGCTTCCGTCAACTCGGAGAGAAGGGCCTCGTATGCGGCCAGGGCTTCTTCCAGGAGCCCCATGGCATGATAGACCTCGGCCTCTTTCATTCGGGCTTCGATTCCCATCTCTTCCGTATCCGTGGCTTCCTTCATGTTTTCAAGACGTCGGCCAGAACCTTGCTGACCTCTCCAATGTCGAAAGGCTTCGGAATGTATCCCTTGACGGATTCCAATACCCTGGAATCGATTCCGTCCGGTCCGTCCTCGTCGTACCCGCTGATGAGGATGATCCACGCGTCCGGGTCGGTTTCGAGAATGCGGCCGGCCGTCTCCAGCCCGTCCATGCCCGGCATGCTCCTGTCGAGAAGGACTACGTCGGGCCTCGAGGACATGTACGCATCGACGGCCCGGCGGCCGTTGTTGACCGCGCTTGCCTGGTATCCGAGCCCCTCGAGCAGCTCGATCATGGGCTGCAGGATGGTCTCGTCGTCGTCCACCACGAGGACCCTCTGACCCTCTCCCTGTATGAGCTCGGGTGCAGGAGGCTCCTCTCCCCGGGTCGTGCAGTCCGGCAACGGGAGCAGGATATGGAACGTGGTTCCGGTGCCGGGCTCGGACTCGATCAGGATATCACCCCCGTGCTGCTTGACGATACCGTACGCTGTGGACAGCCCCAGTCCCGTACCTTTTCCGGGCTCCTTCGTGGTGAAAAAAGGATCATAGACCTTCTCCTGGGTACTCTTGTCCATGCCCACACCCGTGTCCTGAATGCTGACGACGATTCGGGACTCCTCCCGCTCCGCGGTGATGGTCAGGTCAGGGTCCCGCCCTCCGGCATGGCGTCGCGGGCGTTGGTGCACAGGTTCATGAAGACCTGGGAGAGGGAGGACGGCTCCGCATACACAGGGAGCAGCTCGGGCCAGCTGGTTCGAATGTCGAACCGTTTGTCGAAGGAGCGGCTGATGAGATGGTGGGTCTCCGCCAGAACATCCGGAAGATTGATCACGGACCTGGATTCTGTTGAACCTTTTCGAGAGAACTGAAGAAGGTTCTTGATCAGGTCCGAGCCGGCCCGGGTCAGCTTGAAGATCTCGCCCGTGTATCGATCCACTTCTGGAATATGGCGGTATTTCATTTGGATCAACTGGCAGTTCGTCATGATGCCTGCGAGAAGGTTCCTGAAGTTGTGGGAGATGCCGGTGGCGATGGTTCCGATGGATTCCATGCGCTGGGCGTGCTTCAGCTGGCTTTTCAGGTTCATCCGCTCGGTGATGTCCCGTACGAGTCCTCTCGAGGCGGGGGACCCGTCGGCCTGCTGCACGATCCAGTTTCGATACTCCATGACCCGTTGGTCCCCGTTTTTCGCACGGATTCGGATGACTCCCTCCGCCACCCCTTTGTCGCGGAGGTCGCGCAGATACCGGTCGAACTGGGGACGAAATCCCGGTGGAATCAGCTCCTGAATGCGCATCTGGAGAAGCTCTTCTTCGGAGTACCCTGCGGATCGCTCAACCGCCGGATTGACCTCCAGGAACCGGCCGTCCATGTCGTGGAGATACCAGGCGTCGTAAATGTTCTCGTTGATGTCCCGGTATCGTGCTTCGCTTTCCCGGAGCGCCTTCAGGGACTGATCATGCTCAAAGGCCTTGGACAACAGGTTGGCCGTCGTCTGAAGGAGATTGATCTCGGCTTCCTGCCAGGGACGGGCGCCGGTGCAGTTGTCGAAACCGATGAACCCCTGGAGCCGCTCGCGGACGAACAGAGGAATCAGGAGAGCCGCCTGCACCCTTCGGGACTCCAGCACGCTCCGTTCCTCCTCGGGGAAATCGACCGTTCTTCCCTCGAGGATCTTTCCCTGGGAGAATGCGTTCAGCCAGCGTGAAAAACCATCCGCGTACGATCGCCGCCGGGAGGTGTCGCTCTCTTGCAGTGAATCGATGCCGGGGGCGCACCACTCCGCCTGGAGCACCATGTGTTCGTCATCCCCCCCGTTCCGGCGGTTCTCGTACCAGTAGCATCGACTTGCTCCCGCGGCGCGTCCCATGATTTCGAGCGTTTCGCCGACCAGACCCCGAATGTCCTGCCCCTTGAGCAGGAGAGAGGCCACCGAGGCGGATGCATGGAGGTAGTCGTGAAGCCGGTGGATTCGGGTGACATCATGGAACGTGAGAATGGTCGAGTTGATGATTTCGTCACGAACCTCGAGCGGAGTGCCTGTAACGCGGAATCGTGCGACGTCACCATCCAGGGCCGGCAGCTCGACGATGGTCGAGCCGTCTTTCCCTTCCTCGAAGATACGGAACCGTTTGAGGAAGCAGTCATCGCAAGGAGCGTCACGTCCCTTGAGCACAAAATGACAGGTCTTGCCGATGATCTCGCTCCGTTCGAGGTTCAGGAACATCATGAAGAACTGATTGATGTCCGCGATCCTGTGGTCCCGTCTCAGAATCATGACACCCTCGCTCACGGAGTCCATGATTCCGGAGTAGTAGTCGCGCTGGCTGACAAGACGCTGCTGGATGAGCGCCGTCTTCATGTTGAAGGTGGCCGCATCCGCCAGCGTTTGCAGGAGATCGAGATCTTTCCGGGTGAAATCGCCTGCCTGCTTATTGACGATTTCGAGGGCACCGAACACCTCACCCTCCGAGCGGATGGGCAGACAGAGGATGGATTGCGTCCTGAAGCCGGACATCTGATCCACCCAGGGAAAGAACCGCTGATCGTTGAGGACGTCGTTCACGATCACGGGCTCGTCGTTCGACACGCACCAGCCGATGATTCCCTGCCCCCTGGGGATGTAGATCCCTCGAATGCTTTCCGCCTGTTCGCCGAGGGCGTAACGGAAGGCCAGGTGACCGCGCTCGCCGTTTTCCACCTCCAGAAGGGCCACCGTCCCGGCCTCGGCATTCGTGATCTCAATGGACTTTTCGAGAAGAAACGGGAAGATGGCCTCTTCCGGCAATGAAGACCTGGCGTGATCCAGAATCTCGCTCAAAAGCGACAGCTCCTGCTCTTTTGTTGTTTGCTCCTCCGGGTGTGTCGCCGTCCGGGGAGCTTCCCGAAGAAGGAAAATGTCCGGCTGCAAGAGTCGGACGTCAAGCGTCCGGCCCCCGATGGTGACCAGGTGGAGGTCTCTTTCCGATCCTGTTGAGGCGGTTCCCTCGAGCATCTCGCAGACGGCTTCTCTCGAGGAGGAGCTGAACTGAATGGTGAGCGGGTGCCCGATCAGGTCTGCGGCCTTTCTTTCCAGCAGCCGTGCGGCCGCCGGGTTGGCGTAGATCACACGGGATCCCCCTCCGACCATGATGACGCCTTCGTCCAGATCATCGAACACGCACAGGGAGATCGGCCGTCCGAGGGCTTCCTCGGCGACCCCGTCTCCGACCGGCGGGGACGACCGGGGGGGCGGGCCGGAAAGGGGCATGAAGCGCCTGACGAGCAGCCGGACGTCTCTGGAGAGTGTTTCAGGGTCTGTTTTGTCGAGTCTCACGCAGCCGGAGAGCGGTGCTTCCAATGCAGCCGGTCCCGTTTCCGTATGCTCTCCGGCAAGCAGTACGACGGGCACGCCATGGCTGCCTTCCGTGCCGCAGGCGGCCTCGGCCAGCTGATGAGCACTCCCGCAGCCCAGGTCGAGGGAGACGAAGAGGGCGTCCGGCGCCTGGTTCCGGATGGCCTCGATTCCGGTTTTCGTATCCGCGGCCGTTCGGACTTGCGCTCCTTCCCGCGCCAGAAGATCGCGAAGCATGAGAAGAAGAGATGTGTCGCTTTCCACGATCAAAATGTCCACGGGCGCCAATGCTCCTTCCTCTCCACTCTTCGGCCTATCTTTTCCGTTTGAAGAACCTCGCCAGTCCCTTGGATGCATGGACCTGCTTCAGAGAAGGGAGGACGATGTCGCAGTTGAGCCGGACCATGGCGACGGGCGCAAAATGGCCCATCAGGACCAGAATGTACCCGCCGGCGCTCTCACGAACGTAGACCCTGCAGTTCTCGAAGATGAAATCCGCCTCGCGGATGCCGTCGAGGGCTTTGATGAAGGAAGCCCAGTTCCCGGATTCCGTGTCCAGCCGGGAGAGCTCAGCGGCGCGCACGTCCCGATACAGAACCTGCCCTTCGTTGGAGAGAACCATGATTCCTTTGACATCGTCTAAGTCAAGTATATCATTGAAATTTGGTTCCATATTCAACCGTCGTCACAGGGGGTGGCCGGCGCATCGGGGCCGAATTGCCGGCCTGGTTGATTCTTTCCCGGGCTCCGGGGGTCAGGTGGAGATCTCCTCGTTGACCAAAATCTGGAGAATGCGATCCTTGGGCCCGCGTGGATTTACGGAGATCACCGTCGGCGCCGGGGTTCCGGGAAGGAGGATCAGGTCGGTCCCGGCCCGCCTGTCCACGTATCCTGCGCGCAGGCGCCCTGCGTTGAGCAGATCTCCCATCTCCTCGACCTGCCGTAGCAGGCTGTCCCACGAGCTGTCCTGGTAGATATCATCCACGCCGGACCGTTGTCCGAGATCGTCCTGCAACCGTTTGCGGAGGGCTGCGATCGGTGTCGCCGTCGGGGGGGCGGGCGGCGCCTCCGGTTCAGTCACCTCGAGTGTCTCGACCTGCTCTACCTCCACATTCGCCTCGTCTTTCAACCGCATGGCCTCGAGGAGAATTCCCTGGAGATCGCCGACGATCTTCTTGTCCTGCTTTTGGCAGCTGTTCTGGATGGAAAGGTTCACCTCATCCCACGAAAAGATCTTATAGGCCGCGTCGACTCCGCTGAGGCCGTTCACCCGGGCGTCCATCAGCTCGCCCTTGCGGAAGAAAAGCACCCCCTTCTTTTCGGAGCTTCGGTCCACCACCCGTATCGTGCAGGTCTTCTGTTCCATCTCGATCAGCTGCAGAAAGGTTCCGGAGCTGATCCCGTGCAGCGTTCCCCCTTCGGACTCCTGCCGGAGCGCGGAGACGATCTTTCGGGCCAGGTCCTCGATCATGAAAGGTTTCTCGATATAACCCACCGCGCCTCCCAGACGCGCCTGTTTTTCCATCTCCGGCGTGCTGTAAGCCGTGATGATGATCACGGGAATGTCGGGGTAGTGCTCGATGATGTGAGCGAGCAGGGTGAACCCGTTCATGCGGGGCATCTTGAGATCGGTCACCACCAGTGAGACCGGATCGCTGCGAAGCTTGTCCACCGCGACCTCCCCGTCTCCGGCGATAATCACGGAGAACGTTTCATCATACTTCTCGAGCCCCTCTTTGACCGAGAGAAGCATCTCCTGGTCGTCGTCCACGATGAGCACGTTCTTGATCATGGTCTCTCCTGTTATGAGGCCTTGTCCAGATCCACGATCTTCACGCCGCCCACATAGTCCATGGATTCATAGCGATGAACGCCTCGGATTTTGGCGGCGATATCGTTCAGCTTCTGGATCTGGGCCTGAATTCGCTCGATCCGGTCGTAGAGAGGGCTGTCGGGGGTTAGCCCTTTCATCACCTCCAGGACCAAATGGTTGACGACCGTGAGCGGTTGATTCATCTTGTGGGCAACTCCCCCCGCCATCTCCAGCACCCCTTGAAATCGTTCCCTCACGAGTTCATCGCTCTGACTCCGGACCCGGTCGGTAATGTCCCTTGCAATGCCGCGAATGTGATCGTGTCTCCCCGCCTCCCGCACGAGGAAGGCGTGAAACTCGATGAAATGCTCCCGCTGGTGAAGGTCCACGAGGGCGAGGATGGCTTCCTTGCGGCCTGACTTGCGCACTTCTGAGAGAAAGAGGGGGAAGAGGCCCCGATCCTTCTCGAGAATGAAATCCGAAAGCTCCCGGTCGAGCAGGTCTGCTTTGCGCCCACCCAGAAGCTCGGCGCCGGCCTGGTTGATATCCAGCATCGTTCCGTCCAGATCCAGGATAATGACCAGGTCGTTGATGGCGTTGATCATGTCGTGGAGACGCTTGCCGGTTTCCGGGTCCTTGACCTGTTCCGTGATGTCCCGAATGGTTCCGTCCAGGTAGACCATGATCCCATCCTCGTCGAAGACGGGGCGGGCCGTCACGGCGCACCAGATGGGGTCTCCCTGGCGGCTCTTGAAGGGCAGGCTGACGTCGTCGGCGTACCCGTGCTCCATGATGCCTTGAATGAAATTTCCGCGGTCCTTCTTTTCCCAGTATAAGTCCACCACAGGATGCGCCATCAGGTCTTCCAGGCAGTCGAATCCGAAGATGCGGGTCATCTGGAGGTTGCAGTAGACGAACTTCCCTTCGATCGTGGAGCGATACACCCCGACAGGAAGGTTGTCCAGGAAGTCGATCCACTTCGTCAACTTGCTGCGCATCTCTTGAGTAGACGCTGTTGTCATGATTTTACGCGCCTGCGGTCTTCGACCGACCCACGGGCGGCGGAGCAGGACGGAGCCCGTGGAAGATGCATGCGGTCATTCCCTTCGGGGGGGAGGTATCACGGGAGTTCGCAGCATCGGCGGCGGCCCGGGTCCCTTACAGGGGTTCTTCACCCTGACGCGGGAAGCAATGGTGGAGGCCCGACCTCGGCTCGGCATCCGGGTTCGATACACTGGTAACGCGCGCCCTCGCAGAGCCCTCGTGGACGCTTCGGCTCAGAAGGACAAACCATATCTGGACAGCATGCCGGCGTACTTTTCGGTCCAGGGACCGATCTCTTCGGAGAACCGCGGCCAGGCGCCGACTTCCTGTGCGAGCTCCTTCACCGACTCCGTCACGCCCCGGGCGACGGCTTCCGGCGGTGCATCCCCGTCGAATCGGATCTTGCCGTCGACGTACTCGAACTCTCCGGCAAAAGGGTCCAGGAAGGCATAGGTGTCGGCCTTCTCAACGAATTTTTTCTTCAAAGCCGTATTGAACTCCCCTCTCAGGAACTTGCCTGCACGGACGGTCCGCTCGAGCAGATCGAGGAGCTCCTGGAGAGGTACGATCACATTTTCCGAAGAGGCTCCGCCCCCGGCCGGCGCCGGCGCGGCCTTTCCCTTTGAGGGGGAGATCCGGCTCACATGGAAGCTTCCCCCGGATTTCTTGGTCTTCTGCACCAGCTCATCCCGCGCTTCCTGGGTGCCGTTGAGCTCTCCCTGCTTCCAGGAGTAGGACCCGCCGATGATCTGCCCGTTGATGAAGAAAATGAGTCCGCTTTCTTCTCCGTCTTTGATGGAAGCCTCGATGTATCCTGTCAGGTTCTCGGACATCATCTTTTTGATGAGGCCGTCCAGGTCGGTGAACTCCGTGCTCAGGTCGCGGTAAATCATCTCCGCCGAAGGGATGTTCGCCCAGAAGTAGACTTTTTCGGGTTCGATGGCGTAGACGTTCAGTGAGAAATTGAATTCATCAACCGCGGCGAGAAGCTTTTCGACCGCCGCGTCTCCCTTGACGAGGTCTCCTTCCCTGCCTTGATACAACCCGCTCAGGAGCTCATCCTTGTCGAAGAAAACGACCCCTTCAGCCGAAGGGGAGTGGAAGTAGACGCCGCCGGAGCCGAGCTCACCCTGGCAGTGCTCGATGAGCCGGTGGACGTTCAGGTAGTAGGTGTTGAGCCCTTCGATGACGGGCTTTTCTTTGGGGAGGATGATCATTCGTGGCTCTCCTTGCGACCCTCGCAGGAGCGCGCGGTGTCCCGAGAAAGGGAATGTACGGCGTCGTGCGCGCGCTCCAAGATACGCCCGGGGGCCGTCTCCCGGCCCTTCCTGAAAGGGATCCTTATCCCGGCGGGGGCTCGCCGTGCCCGGTTACCCCCCCCGTCTCCAGGGGCCCGGCTCCCTGGGAGGGTCCCAAGACCCCGGACGTGATGCCATTCGCATCTCAGCGACGCCGTCGCAG
>JAIPEI010000046.1 GCA_021737245.1 Deltaproteobacteria bacterium
GACCCTCTCAGTCCACCGTGATCTCCTTGACCGCCAGCTCCTGGCCGGAGAGCATGTCGATCTCCCGTCCGCCGCACAGGGCACACTCGAACACGTAATCCTCGATTTCGAACTCGCCGCCGCATTCCCGGCATGCGCCCCGCAAGGGGACGATGTCCATGATCAGCTCGGCCCCCTCCAGGTCCGTGTCCGCGGTCACGACCTCAAAGCCGAACGAAAGCGCATCCGGTACGATGGCCGACATCCGCCCGATTTCGAGTCGAACCGACCGGAGCTTCCGGGCGCCGGCCTTCTCCATCTCCTCCCGAAGAAGGTCCGCGAGGCTCTGGGCGATGGACATCTCGTGCATGGCTGTCAACCCTGCTTCAGGGACACGATCAGGGAGTCGATCTTCTGGCGGGCGTCGTTGAACACGCCGGAAAGGTTCAGCGAGTGGTTGGCGAAGATGCTGTCCGGGTCTCCATTGGTCACAATCAGAGGCTCGAAGTCGCACCGGCCGAGGTTTTCCAGGATCTTGTCCACGAGCTTCAGGGAGTTCTTGTCCTGGAGGACGTCCATGAAATCCACCCGGATCGCCTTGAAGGACTCGTGGAGGGCGTAGGCCACGCCCTGGGCGTAGTAGAAGTTGTCGTCGATCTCGTGCCAGGGGATGTCGATGTTCACCAACGCGGCGGAGGGCGCCTTTTCCTTTTCCGATTCATCGAGGGTCAGGGTCGTGTGAATGTCTCCCGGGGCGTTCATGAGCCGGGTGTTCACCCCCCCCATGAGGGATGCGTACTGGGAGAGGAGCTCCACCAGGTTGTCGGCCCTGGGGTAAAAGTTCGCGTCGCCGCTCACGAGGCTCCGGTGGTAGCTCTCCAGCTTCTTGTGCGCAAGCTTCCACTTGCTCTCGGCCGACGGAAACCACCACTTGTAAGGATCGTTGGACAGGGAGGTGAAGGCGGCCTCCGCGTCCGGGTCCAGCTTGTCCGTGGTCCTCATCCGGCTGAGGTTGTCCCGGAGGACGCGTACATTGTAGCGGACCACCTCCAGCTCGCCGATCTGATAGTTGGGCATGTTGTCCAGGAAGATCGTGGGCCAGAACAGGTCGTTGGGAAGCCAGTTGTCGAGCATCTGCCCGATCAAGGCCTGGTTGGTCCGCACGAAGCGGGAGCCCTCCACCCCCGCTTCGATTCTTCCCACCTCGAGCGTACCGGGCTTTCTGGAGTTGAGAACCATCACGAAAATCACGAACAGGGCCAGGAGGCCGAGAATGGCAACGATGAGGATCGCGGTTTTTCGGCGGTGGGATCCCGCGGACCCGCTTCCCTGCGATGGTTTGTCTTTCATGAGCCGGACCTTTCTATGGGTTCGGGCTCCCGGTCCGAAAGCGTGCCGGGCCGGAACTCCCTGATTGTGAGCCGTTTCACCTGATGATTCTAGAAGGAACCGGGAAACGATGTCAACCGCGGAGAAAGGAGGGCAGGCCGGCGGATGCGGAGGCGCAGGCAGTCGGCGGGGACGTTCTTCAATAATTCAATAACTCAGATTGGCGGCCTCCGGCTTACCTCAACAAGAACGTCCCCTGGCATTCACAGGGTGTAGAGCTCCTCCCCGAGGATCCGGATCCATTCGTCCTTCATGGCCTGGAGGGCGTCTTCCAGCGGCTGCGCCCGGACGATCAGCGTGGTCCGCTCTCCTGTGGAAAGGCAGGGGTAGATGGTGTCCACATTGATCGACGCTCTCTTGAGCGGCTTGAGCACGGCGCTGAGGCCTCCCGGATGGGAGGGAACCTCGCACGCGATCACGTCGTGGGTTTCCAGGTCGTAGCCCGCCGTGGAGAGAAGATTGACCGCCTTTTCCGGGTTGTCGGCGACAAAGCTCAGCCGGCCGTCGCCCCCCCGGTTGGACACGTGAAAGGCGATGATGCGGATGTTGCTGGCGCCGAGAAGGTCGCTGATGCCGGAGAGCTGACCGGGTTCGTCCTTCAGGGTGAGTTCGATTTCCTTGACGGTTTTCATGGGCATCCATCCTTCTGACGGGCCGGGCCTTCCGGGAGGGTCGAGTGCGAATCCGGCTGCCGGGCCCTGCGTGACTGGATAGTTATCGGGCGGGCACTAGGAAGCCCGGGTCACGTACCGGGCGCCCTGTTCCATGCCCTTGCGGTTCAAATCCATGATGGAGGCCTTCTTGCCCTTCACGATCTCCGTGAGACCGTTCATCAGGGAGTTGAGGCTCGTCAGACCGGTCTTGGCCGCAAAGGCCCCGAGCATGATCATGTTCGCGATTCGCGGGCTGCCCAGCTCGTTGGCGATGTCGGTGACCGGGACCCGGACCTCCTCCACATCGTCCCGGGCGAGCTTCGCCTCCACCAGGCTGTCGTTGATCATCATGGTGCCGCCGGAGCGGATCATTCCCTGGTACCTGAGAAGCGAAGGATTGTTCATGACAACGACATGGTCGGGCGATGAAGAGACGGGAGAGGCGATCTCCTCGTCCGAGACCACCACGGTACAGTTGGCCGTCCCCCCCCGAACCTCGGCTCCGTAGGAGGGGAGATAGGTCACGTTCATGCCGTCCCGCATGACCGACACGGCGAACACGTAGCCCATCATGAGAACACCCTGGCCCCCGAAACCTGCAAAGATCGTTTCCGTGATCATAAGTCCCTGTCCTTCCAAATGTTTCAATCAGATATCGCCCACCTCGTCCTTGATCACCTTCAGGGGATAGAACGAAAGGATGGTCTCCTCGATCCATCGGCAGGCGTCCGCAGGCGTCATTTTCCAGTTCGTCGGGCACTGAGACACGACCTCTACCAGGGAAAAACCCAGTCCCTGCATCTGGGTCTTGAATGCCTTGGCGAGCGCCTTCTTGGTTCGCCGCACATGCTTGGGCGAGTGGACCGCGGTCCGCTCGATGTAAACGCTGCCGCCGGTCACCGCGAGCATCTGGCTCAGGTCGATGGGCATGCCGTCCCTGGATCGATCCCGGCCCCCCGGGGTGGTGGTGGAGCTCTGTCCCAGCAGGGTGGTGGGGGCCATCTGTCCGCCGGTCATTCCGTAGACGCCGTTGTTTACAAAAATGACCGTGACGTTCTCTCCACGGTTGGCCGCGTGGATCGTCTCGGCCGTGCCGATGGCCGCGATGTCCCCGTCCCCCTGGTAGGTGAACACGATGCGGTCGGGAAGCATGCGCTTGATTCCAGTGGCCACGGCCGCCCCCCGTCCGTGGGGGGCTTCCCCCATGTCTACGTCCAGGTAGTTGTAGGCCAGCACGGCGCAGCCCGCAGGGGGAACCCCGATGGTTCGCTCACCGATGGCCAGCTCGTCGAGCACCTCCGCCACCAGTCGATGGATGATGCTGTGCCCGCAGCCCGGGCAGTAGTGGTAAACGTTTTCCTTCAGGTATCGGGGTCGTTCGAAGATCTTTTTTGCCATGATTCGTCCTCGGTGTTGCCGGTCCTGCGTTTCGTTGTGGAGCGCGTCCGGGAACCGGTCAGGAAAGCCCGCCGAGCCCGCTGCGCTCGTACCGGGTGTGAAGGACACCTGCGATCTCATCCGGCGTCGGAACGATCCCCCCGGGCCGGCCGTAGAAGTGAACGCGCGCCCGGCCTTCCAGGGCCAGCCGCACGTCCTCCACCATCTGGCCGGTGCTCATCTCAAATGCCAGGAAGTCCGCGACGGAACGGCTCATATCCCGGATCACCCGGTCCGGAAAGGGCCAGAGGGTTACGGGCCTGAGGAGCCCGACCCGAAGGCCCTTTTCACGAAGCGCCTTGACGGCGCCCTTGGCGATTCGGGCGGCCGTGCCGTAGGCGATCACCACCATGCGGGCGTCCTCCGTCATGAAGGTCTCGGCGGCGGGAATTTCCTGGGCGATCGTCTCATATTTCCGGAAGAGCTTCCAGTTCAGCTCCTCCTCGAGAGCGGTGTTCAGGAGGAGGGAAAGGATCACCCGGCTCGGCCTTCCCTTGGCCCCGTCCAGCTTCCAGGGCTTGTCGGGGAGCCCTGTAAGGTCCAGGGGCTCGGGAAACGTGACAGGTTCCATCATCTGGCCCATCATGCCGTCGCCGAGGATCATGACCGGCGTGCGGTAGCGGTCCGCGTACTCGAAGGCCGTCCTCGTCAGATCGGCCAGCTCCTGGCCGGAGGCCGGCGCAAGCACGATGTGGCGATAGTCACCGTGACCGCCGCCCCGGGTGGCCTGGAAGTAGTCGCCCTGGGAGGGAGCGATGTTCCCCAGCCCGGGGCCGCCTCTCATGGTATTGACGATGACCGCCGGGAGCTCCTGGGCGGCCAGGTAGCTGATCCCCTCCTGCTTCAGGCTGACCCCCGGGCTCGACGAGCTCGTCATGGTGCGTGCGCCGGCCATGGCGGCACCGATCACCATGTTGACCGCCGCCAGCTCGCTTTCGGCCTGGATGAAAACGCCGTCCTCGATTCGGGACATGGCGCCGGCCATGTACTCGGTCAGCTCATTCTGGGGCGTGATCGGGTACCCGGCGTAAAACCGGCATCCCGCCCGCACCGCGGCCTCGCCGATCACGTGGCTTCCTCTCATCAGCTGTTTTTCAGTCACGGTAGACCTCGATGGCGACGTCCGGGCAGATGGTGGCGCACTGGGCACAGCCCGTGCAGCGATTCTCTTCGCTTTGTTCGAATTGCGCCGGATAGTAGCCTTTTTGATTCAACTTGGAGGATTTTGAGATGTTCTTTTGTGGGCAGACATCGATGCAAAGATAGCATCCTTTGCACAGTTCACGATCAATTTCAATGTGACCTTTTGCGCTCTTTTTTGCCATGATATCATCCGTGGGCCGTGTCGGGGAAAAGGGTTCCGCCTGCAGCGCCGGCGCCTGGGTCCGAGTCCGATCTGCCCGGGCTTCCGACCATTGCAGCGCACGCGGAGGGGCTTTCCATGAAATCCGTATTTCATATGCCCGGACGCCGGGTTTGTCAAGTCCCGAGGGTCGGGTTCGTTTCATCCGTCCCTCCTTCCGACCGATGCTCTCAGCACCCGCGGGTCGGCCCGGGCACCCGGGTCGGGGAGCGGAACCTCCTTCCGGCCCTCGCGGCGAAGCGTTCCGAAGCGTGCAGCTTTCCGGGCCGGCAGGGAGGGAGCCCCCCGGATCCCGAAATTGGATTTGCAAACCTCCCCGGCTCTGTTATACTTCCGAAGCTTTTTCTAGCCGTGGTCGCGCCGATCCGGCGGGAGCGGGCGATCGAAAGAGATCCGGTTCCGGTCTCGAGACCGACTCGAGGCCGGATGATTTCCCTGACCAGTGCCCATATAAACGAACTTTGACGGATTCGCAAAAACCCGCTCATCCGCCGCTGGTAACGCTTTAACCTGTTGAAATGACAGGGGCAGATCTCTTGCTTAGAGGCTTTTTGCGACGGCATCAACTTTGGGCATGGCTGCGTTTCCAATTCAGGGCACAAGAAACCTCGCTGATCGACGATGAGATGGGCAAAAAAGACCCTTTCCGGATGGAAACTGACTAAGGAGTTTGAATCATGCAGCAAGCAGAGAAGCTCATGGAGCTCAATTCCGACCTGACGCCGGATGTCATGAGACAGGTGGATGAGATCATCGACCGATTCGCCGGCGTTCCGGGATGCCTGATTCCGGTTCTCGAGGACTGTCAGGAGAACGTGGGGTATCTCCCCGTCGAACTGCAGGAGTACATCGGCCGCCGTTTGAACATCCCGGGCAGCACCATCTACGGCGTGGTCACGTTCTACTCCTTCTTCTCCATGGTTCCCAAGGGCCGGCACACGGTCAAGGTCTGTATGGGAACGGCTTGCTACGTTCGTGGAATCGCAGAGGTCCTGAGCCGTCTTCAGACCGGGTATCAGGTGGATGTGGGCGGAACGACGGACGACCGCCGCTTTTCCCTGGATGCCGTGCGGTGCCTCGGGGCATGCGGCCTGGCGCCCGTGGTCGTGGTGGACGATGACACCCACGGCGGCGTGACTCCGGACAGGATCCTGGGCATCCTCGAGCGCTATGAATAGAAGGGTGGTTGGATCGAACATGACCATGAAACTGGCGGAGCTGGTGGAGTTGCTTGATGCCGAGATCGTCGTCGGCCATGAGAAGCGTGATCTGTCTTTCGAGTTCTGTACGGCCAGCGATCTGATGAGCGATATCCTGCGGGGTCCCACCTCGGGGTCCATTCTCATCACAGGGTTGAACAACACCCAGGTCATCCGAGCTTCCGTGATCGCCAATGTTGCGGCCATTGTCCTGGTCCGGAAAAAGCGTCCCAATGAAGACCTGGTGGAGCGCGCAAAGGAACACGAGATCCCCCTCATCCGGACCCCGTTCACCATGTTCACCGCCTGCGGAAAGCTTTTCGAGGTGGGGCTGCGGGGAATCGACGAGCTCCTCTGATGTACGGCTCGGCGCTTCGCACCGGGGTTTCCCTCGGATCATCGGTTCCGCCGCGCGGGTTGTCCGTGGCGCCGCCCCCCGCCCGAAGGGGGGGCACCGGCCGCGGGACATGACGGAGCGTGCATGCCCCTGCTGGAGAGGCGGTTCACGATCAAGGCCAATGACTTCGTCAAGGCGGGCGAGGTATCGATCGAGGTCCAGGGGATATTGAAGAAGATCGGCTTCGATCCGACGCTCGTCCGCAGGGTGTCCATCTGCGCATACGAGGCGGAGATGAACGTGGTGATGCACGGTGGAGACGGGGAGATGATGCTTCATGTGGAGCCGGAAGAGATCGATCTGGTGTGCAGCGATCAGGGAGGCGGCATCGAGGACATCGAGCTTGCCTTGCTGCCGGGCTACTCCACGGCGAGGCCGGAGCACCAGGAAATGGGCTTCGGCGCGGGCATGGGGCTTCCCAACATCAAGAAGAACGCCTCGTCCCTGGACGTGTATTCACGAAAGGGAGAGGGCACGCGCTTGATCATGAAGTTCGAGGTGGGCGATGAGCACTGATGACGGCACATCCGCCGGCCGGCCCGTACACTACGTGGAGGTGGACGAGGACCTCTGCAACGGCTGCGTCCTCTGCATGAAGGCCTGCCCCATGAAGGCCATCCGGCTGCGTGACCACGTCGCCCGGATCGAGGGGGTCTGCATCGACTGCATGGAGTGCGCCCGCGTCTGCCCGCGGGGGGCGATTCGGGGTGTTTCGTCCGTGGACGTCTCCCTCGGCGACCGTTCCGAGGATGCGGTCTGCCCCTCCACCGTCCTCTACTCCCAGTTCGGGGAGGATTTCCTGCCGAACGACGTTCTCCTCGGGCTCCGCAGCATGGGATTCCGATACCCCTTCGACCAGGCATACACGGCCGAGATCTACGAGTTCGCCATGGAGCTCTTCATCCGGGAGCAGCGGAAGTCGGAAAATCCGCCCTTCCCCTTGATCTCGGCGGTATGCCCGGCCGTGGTCCAGATCATTGCGTACCGGTTCCCGAGCCTCCTGAGGCACATCCCGCCGCTGGCCACGCCGCGGGAGATCGTTACGAGGGAGGCGAAGCAGCGCCTCTCCGCCAAGCACGGCCGTTCTCCGGAGGAGATCCAGGTGCTCCACGTGGTTCCCTGCCCCGCGATGATGATTCGAGAGGCCGACCAGACGAACCGGGACCGGGCCGTGGGCATCAACGCGGTCTACGACGAGCTCAAAAAGTCGATTCAGGAGATCGAGGAGGACCGGGTCCTCCACTACTCCGGCGGCATCGGCCTGGGATGGGGAATCTCCGGCGGCGAGAGCGCGGGAATCCAGGCCAAGAGCATTGCGGTCTCGGGGATCCACGAAACGATCCGGTATCTTGAAAGGGTGGAGATGGGTCTGCTCAGTCACATCGAGTTTCTCGAGTGCCGGATCTGCACGGAGGGTTGCGTGGGCGGATCGTTCAACGTGGCGGACCGCTACCAGACGAAGCAGCTCGTACAGAGGTACGTTCGCATGTTCGGGGAGGAACGAAGGGTCAAGCAGAAGTATCTCATGAAGCTTTACAGGGAAGGATGGTTTCAGACCGAGCGACAGGTGCTGCCCATTCGGACGGAGAACATCGACATGACCATCGCCGAACGGATCGAGCAGCAGAAGCGGGTGGAGTCCATCCTGAGAGAGCTGCCGAAAAAGCACTGCGGTATGTGCGGCTCTCCGGACTGCAGGACCTTTGCCGAGGACGTGGTGGCCGGCAAGGCCCGACTCGACAACTGCACGCAGTTGGAACATCTCGGGGGAAAGGGAGTCATCACTTGAAGGTTGAAGAGATCATCCAGCGGTTCGGCCTGGTGCCGGTCGCCGGGAAGGGCGGCCTGGACCGGGAAGTCCAGGGCGGCTACTGCGGCGATCTGCTGAGCGATGTCATGGCGAATGCCGGCGACGGCGCCCTGTGGTTGACCATCCAGTCCCACAAGAATATTGTGGGCGTGTCCGTGCTGAGGGAGGTGGCGGCGGTCGTTCTGGTGAACGGCCGGGAGCCGGACGAAGACACGAAGGCCAAGGCGGACGAGGAAGGGATTCCCATTCTGACCACCGGGATGTCCGCCTTCGAAACGGCGGGCCTTCTGTATAAGGCGGGGGTCGGCAGGACGCAGGAATGAAGCGATACCGGGCGGATCTCCACATCCACTCCTGCCTGTCCCCCTGTGCATCGCTCGACATGAGCCCCAAGGCGATCGTGGAGAGGAGCGTCGAGCGGGGCATTGATCTGATCGCCCTGTGCGACCACAACTCGGCCGAGAATGCGGGCGCGGTCATGCGGGCCGGCGAGAAACTCGGGCTCCGTGTCCTGCCCGGCCTGGAGATCAACTCCGAGGAGGAGGTGCACACCCTGGCGATCTTCGATACCGAGGAGCAGGCCCTGGCCATGCAGGAGATCCTGTACGCAGGGCTGGAGGGCTCGAACCGCCCCGACGTCTTCGGGGACCAGGTGGTGGCGAACGAGTTCGACGAGGTGGAGGGATTCAACGACCGGATGCTCATCGGCGCGGTCCGAATGGGACTCCACGAGGTGGTGCGGGAGATTCGACGGCTCGGGGGGCTGAGCGTCGCCTCCCACGTGGACAGGCCCAGCTACAGCGTGCTGGGTCAGCTGGGGTTCATACCCGAAGACCTGGAGCTGGACGCCGTCGAGGTCTCCTCGAGGGGTTCGGTCGAGTCCGTGCGCCGCGCCCTGCCGGGGTCGAGGGGCCGTGCGATCGGGGTGGTGACCTCCTCGGACGCCCATGAGCTCGACGACATCGGCTCGGCCACGACGTGGTTCCTCGTCCAAACCCCGGAGGTGGTCGAGCTGGGGCTTGCCTTTCGGGGGGATCGGGGACGGAGGGTTGAAATTCCGCCCCGAACCGGGTAAGGAAAACAGGCCGGGAGGCCGGGGGGGAAGATCTGAGGGATTTCTCGCTGCATATCATGGACGTGGCCGAGAACGGCCTGGATGCCGGGGCGAACCTCATCCGAATCACCGTGAAGGAAGAACACGATGAGGACCGTCTCTTGATCACGATCGCCGACAACGGCCGGGGCATCCCGAAGGAGAAGATCGATCAGATCCTGGACCCTTTCTACACCACCAGGACCACACGCCGGGTCGGCCTGGGTCTCAGCCTCTTTCGAGAGGCGAGCCGTAGATGCGATGGGGATTTCAAGGTGAACTCAGAGGTGGGTCTGGGGACCGAGGTCACTGCGACGTTTCAGCTGAGCCACATCGATCTGCCCCCGATGGGAGACATGGCCGGGACCATGGCCGCACTGATCGCGGGGAACCCGGATGCCGACTTCGTCTACACCCACGAGGTGGACGGAAACCGTTTCGAGCTGGACACCCGCGAGATCAGGGAGGAGCTGGAGGACGTCCCCCTTCATCATCCGGAGGTGATTCGCTACGTTACGCAAACCATCCGGGAGTTCCTGTCCGCCGGATGATCCTTGGGAGAAAGAGGACGACATGCCGAAGATCACGATCGATGATCTCAAGAAGATCAAGGAAAAGGCAAAAAAAGAGACATCCCTGAGGGACGGCGAAGCCACAGTGAAGATCACAGTCCACATGGGGACCTGCGGCATCGCGGCCGGGGCGCGCGAGGTCATGGACACCCTGCTGGAGGAGCTCGCCGAGAGCGGCAGGGACGATGTGCGGGTGGTGAACTCCGGTTGCATGGGTATGTGCAGCAGCGAACCCAATGTCACCGTGGAGATGATGGGGCGGGAGCCGGTGATTTACCAGCATATGGATCGCAACAAGATGCGGCAGGTGTTCAAGCGGCACATCATGCACGGAGAGGTGCAGTCGAACTTCGCCCTGGCCCGCATGCAGTGATCTTCGCGCGAAGCCTTCCAGGGCCGGACCGAATCAAACGGAAAGGTCCTTATTCTACTGCTCTGCTCAATACAAGGGGGCCCAGATGAGCACCTACAGAACCGAAATCCTTTTGTGCGGCGGCACGGGCTGCCGTGCCTTCGGGAGCGAGGAGGTCAAGGCGGCGCTGAAAGAGCAACTCGAACGGCACGGCCTGGAGCAGGAAATCCGCATCGTGGAGACCGGATGCAACGGCTTTTGCGCGCAGGGGCCCGTGGCCATCGTGCAGCCCGAAGGGATCTTCTACCAGAAGCTCAACGCCGGGGACATCCCCTACCTGGTGGAGGAGCACTTTCTCAAGGGACGCCCCGTAAAGAAGTTTTTCTACAAGGAGCAGGCCGGTGCGGAAACGATCCCCGTGATGGGGGACATTCCCTTTTACTCCCGTCAGGAGCTGATCGTGCTCAGGAACCGGGGGGCGATCGATCCTGAGAAGATCGACGAGTACATCGCCCGGGACGGGTACCTGGGCGCCGGGAAAGCGCTCCTGGAAATGACCCCGGAGGAGATCATCGCGGAGATCAAGACGTCCGGGCTGCGCGGGCGGGGAGGGGCGGGGTTCCCCACAGGGCTCAAGTGGGAGTTCGCCAACAAGAGCGAGGGCGAGATCAAGTACGTGCTGTGCAACGCGGACGAAGGGGACCCCGGGGCGTTCATGGACCGGAGCGTTCTGGAGGCCGACCCCCACGCCGTGCTCGAGGGCATGATCATTGCGGCCAAGGCCGTGGGCGCACACCAGGGCTACATCTACTGCAGGGCGGAGTACCCCCTGGCCCTGCGCCGCCTCGACATCGCCATCAACCAGGCCCGCGAGTACGGGCTGCTGGGAGACGACATCCTGGGAAGCGGCTTCAGCTTCGATCTCGACGTGTACCGGGGTGCCGGCGCTTTCGTGTGCGGGGAGGAAACGGCCCTGATGCACTCCATCGAAGGCAGGCGGGGCATGCCGAGGCCCCGCCCGCCGTTTCCGGCCGTCCAGGGGTTGTGGAAGCGGCCCACCGTGCTGAACAACGTGGAGACCTACGCAAACGTCGCCCAGATCATTTACAAGGGGGGAGACTGGTACGCCGGCATCGGCACGGAGACGAGTAAGGGGACCAAGGTGTTCGCCCTGACAGGCGCCGTCCGGAACATCGGGCTCGTGGAGGTCCCCATGGGGACCCCCCTTCGAGACATCATCTTCGAGGTGGGCGGCGGCATACCGAAGAAACGCAAGTTCAAGGCCGTGCAGCTCGGCGGCCCGTCCGGCGGCTGCGTCCCGGAGTCCCGCATCGACACCCCGGTGGACTACGAGTCCATCGCCAAGGTGGGGGCGATCATGGGGTCGGGCGGCATGATCGTGATGGACGACCGGACGTGCATGGTGGACATGGCGCGGTTCTTCATGGACTTCATCCAGGACGAGTCCTGCGGCAAGTGCACGCCGTGCCGCGAGGGGACCAAGCGAATGCTCGAGATCCTGGACAAGATCACCCAGGGGCGGGGGGAGCCGGGAGACATCGCACTGCTGGAGGAGTTGAGCGCGATGATTCGGGACTCGGCCCTGTGCGGGCTGGGTCAGACCGGCCCGAACCCGGTGCTCTCCACCCTTCAGTACTTCCGCGAGGAGTACGAGGCCCACGTCTACGAGAAACGATGCCCGGCCAAGCGGTGCCCGGAGCTGCTCGAGTTCATGGTCGATCCGGACCGCTGCAAGAAGTGCGGGGAATGCTTCAAGGCCTGCCCGGTCGGTGCGATCCAGTGGGAGAAGAAGCAGACCGCCTCCATTGACAAGAACAAGTGCGTCAAGTGCATGAGCTGCATCGCAAACTGCCCCTTCGACGCGATCGATTGAGGGCGAACGGACCCCCGCCGAAGCCGGGTGTCCCGGGTTCGGGCCGGGGAACGACCTTGACATCGAAAGAGGTTCATTATAGAAATCGCGGGATTCGATTCGGGGTCCATCCAAACGTTAACTCAGCCGGTGGCCTGATCACCGTAAGCGCGTGCGGGCACCGCCGACCGTTCGGCCCGTATCGGCCGCGACCCCAGGCGGGACCGTTCTCCGCCGCCGGCCGGTGAAGGCCGCTGGAGGGCCGTAACGCGCTCGAGGTTCGACCAAACAAGACCATGAAACGACTCAAGGGAATACGAGCTCCAAAAGCGGATGTGGGAGACCTGAGCCTGGAACCGAAGCGACTGCCTTCGCCCCGCCGGGTGGTCCTGCCGCTGGAATACCCCCAGGGCAGCGTCGATCCGGTGGTCGAGGTCGGGGAGACCGTTCGGGAAGGACAGTGCATCGCCCGGGACGACAACGGGATCCTTCCGGACGTCCGGGCGTCCATCGCCGGAAAGGTCGCCGCGGTCAAGCCCTGGCCGGGCCCGTTCGGACGGGAATCGCGATCCGTGATGATCGAATCGAACGGCGCCGGCGGGGAACCGGAGAGGCTGTTCGAGGAGGGCCGCACGCCCGGGTCCCCGCAGGAGCAGCTGCGCCTGCTTTCGGAATCGGGACTCCGCGAGACGGACGTCTACCCCTGGCCCCTCTCGGTTCGCATCGCCCAGCCCGCCTTGACCCCTCCGGTCCTTTTCCCGTTCGTTCCGGATCTCAGGCGGCCCATCGACCATTTGATCCTGAACGGCGCCGACCGGCAGCCCGGGGTGTTTTTGCGAAAATCCGTCCTCCATACCATGGGGGACGACATCCTGGCCGGGATTCCCCTGATCAAGGCCCTGTCCGGCGCGGCGAGAACCGTGCTGACCGTTTCCTCGAGGGAAACCCTCGATGAAACGCTCGAAAGGGGGCTCCGCATGGCCGGGGTGGAGGTGGTACGCCTTCCGGACCGCTATCCCGTCAGCCTGGAACCGCTCCTGGTCCAGCACGTAACAGGCAGGGAGATTCCACAGCCCGGAGGGGACGCCCGCTCCGTGGGGGTTGCGGTCCTGGATGTTCTCACGGCGGCGCAGGTGCCCGGCGTCCTCCTGAAAGGGCGACCCCACGTAGAGGCCCTGCTCCAGATCTCCGCGCCTTCCCAGTGGATAAACGCCTTCGTGCGCGTCAGGGAAGGGACCCTGCTCGAGGATGCCCTGGAACACATCAGCCCGGCACCCAGGGATCCGGCCCGCGTGATCTGCCGGGGTCCTTTCCTGGGACACGCCATGTATGATCTTCGGGTTCCGCTGATTCAGCAGACCGAGGCGGTCTTCTTCCAGACGGAGGCTGATCTGACCCGGTTCGAGGACGAGCCCTGCATCAACTGCGGGCGCTGCGTCCAGTCGTGCCCCATGCGCCTGTTTCCCAATGAGCTGAGCCGTGCGTGCGAGTACGGCCGGTTCGAGGAGGCGGAAGGAAACGATCTCTTTCGGTGCATCGAGTGCGGTATCTGTTCCTACGTCTGCCCGGTCAGACGACCCATGGTCCATCTCATGCGCTTCGGGAAGAACGAGCTGTCCGCTTCGAGGGAGGAGCGATGAAACGTCCTGACCTTCATGTATCCATGTCCCCGTTCATGCACTCGGGCGACTCCGTTCGCAGGATCATGCTGGATTACCTGCTGGCGCTCGTACCGGTGCTGCTTGCGGGAATCTTCTACTACGGCTGGCCTGCGCTGAAAATCGTGGCCCTGTGCACCCTGACCGCCGTCCTCACGGAGCTGCTCTGGCAGAAGGTGATGGGGCAGGCGATTCGCATCTCCGACGGAAGCGCCCTGGTCACGGGGATCCTCCTCGGCCTGGTTCTCTCTTCGCTGGTGCCCTGGTGGCTGGCCGTGGCCGGAGCCTTCACCGCCGTGGTGGTGGGAAAGCATCTCCTGGGCGGTTTGGGAAATCATCCGTTCAGCCCGGTGGTGGTGGGATGGACCTTTGTCCAGGTCTCCTACAACGCGTACATGTCGGACTACCCGATCCCCGAACCGCTTTTCGGCATGGAAACCGGCGCCTACCTCGCGGACCCCTACCTCGTGTCCCTTCCGGAGGACATGGAGATGGCCTCCCGGGTGCCCGGGACCGACCTGTTCGTCGGCAACGTCCCCGGAGAGATCGGCACGGGCTGCGTGCTCGCCGTTCTTCTGGGGGGGGTCTACCTCCTGGCGCGCGGCCGCATCACCTGGCACATTCCGGTCGGCTTCATTGCGTCCGCATG
>JAIPEI010000047.1 GCA_021737245.1 Deltaproteobacteria bacterium
GCCGTGCACCGGGCGGAGACCGGGAGCCGGGATCAGGCGATCCGCAACACCCTTCGAGAGCTGATCCGGCCCGTAGCGCTCTCCAGCATCACCACGGCGGTGGGGTTTGCCGTGCTCGGGGTCTCGGACATGGCACCGGTTCGGGATCTCGGTGTGTTTGCGGCCGCCGGCATGCTGATCGCCCTGGCCTGCAACCTCCTCTTCGCCCCGGGCGTGCTCGCCATGCTCTCCCCCGGCGTCAGGCCCATGCGGGAGGTGATGCGGCCGCCGGGCATGCACCGGGCGGGCGCGTTCGCGGCGGCGCGCTTTCGCTTCGTTTTCCTGATCTCCCTGGGACTCGCCGGGGCCGGCGCGCTCCTTGCGACCCCGCTCGACACGGGGTCCAACATGCTGAAGTTCTTTCCCGAAGACTCCCGCATTGCACGCGACTACGCCTTTATCGGGGAAAACCTGGCCGGGTTCTACACGCTGGAGATGGATCTGCGCGTTGCCGAAAAAGACGAGGAGGCGGCTGGAGACGCCATCGAGGCCCTGTCACAGGTCATCGCGGTGCGGCCCGAGGTGGCGCGGGTGGAGCATGCGGCCGTCCTTGAGTCCTTTTTCGAGGAGATTGCGGCCCTGCGGCCCGGCGGGTTGCCGGAGGAGATTAGAGGGCTTCGGGACGGGTTTCTCCAGCGCTATCAACAGCGGGAGAACGGCGTCCTGCATCTCCGCGTGTCGGTCCTCGTGCGCGCCATGGAGTCGGGCGAGTTCTACGATCTGCTGGCCTTTGTCCGGGATCGTTCGGGGGAGATCCTGCCGCCCTCCGTTTCCTGGGAGACCACGGGTGTGGTCTCGCTGCTCACCGACCTGCAGCGCTCTCTGATCGAGACGCAGGTCAGGAGCCTGAGCATGGCCGCCGCGCTGATCATCCTGATGATCGGCGTTCTCTTCCGCTCTCTTCGGACGGCGGCGGCCTCGATCCTGCCCAACGTCCTGCCCATTCTGGGCGTCCTGGGCGTGATGGCGCTTGCGGGCGTTCCCCTCGACCCCGCCACGGTGATGATCGCCAGCGTTGCCATCGGGATCGCCGCGGACGACACGATCCACTTCCTGGCCCACTACCTGGACGCGAGGCGATCCGGCCTGGACGCCGTTAAGGCGACCTCCGCCACCCTGAGGACCATCGGCAGCGCCCTCCTCTTCACCTCGGTGGTGTCGGCCTCCGGTTTCGCCATCCTGTGCCTGGCGCCCTTTCGTCCCATCGCCCATTTCGGCCTGCTCACGGGGATGACCATGTTCGCCCCGCTCGCCGCCGACCTCCTGGTCCTGCCTCCCTGTGCGCGTGTGCTTCGGCTTTGAGCGGACGGCGGCTCACATTCGACCGCCCCGGTAAAAGGCCAGCATGGAGGCCCGGGGCGTGAACAACCGTTCCAGCTCGATCCGGTCGTCCTCCTGAAGCGGGCCGCGCTGCGCCGCCTGGACGAGGCTCCGGACCTCGGCCGGCGAGGAGCAGCCCACGATGATCAGGTGCGCACCGGTTGCGTGCAGGGCGTAGCGAAGCAGCCGGTCCACCGACACCCCGCTTTCCGGTTGGACGTATTGTCCTCCTCCCAGACACTTCATCCCGATCACCGCCATGCCCCGGTCTTCCGCCTCGAGAACAACCCGGTCCAGAAAACCGCCCAGGACGGTCTCCGCGGGGTTGGACGGGAGAAGGACCGAGTCCAGGGGCCAGCGCCTGACACAGGTCTCCAGGACCTCCGGGTCGTGGTGCCCGGTGACCCCGATCCGCCCGACCGTCCCTTCCTCCCGGGCCCGGACAAACGCCTTCAGGGCCCCGTCCTCCGCCTCGATCCGGCGGACGTCGTCCGGCGTCCGCACGTCGTGGATCTGCCAGAGGTCGAGGGTGTCGGTGCGGAGGGTCTCCAGGGTGCGTTCCAGATCCTGCATGGCCTCGGCGTAGGTCCGGCCTGCGGACTTGCTGGTGTGGAAGACCGCCTTCCGGGCTTCGGGCTGTTCGGCCCAGATGGATCCCAGGTAGCCCTGGCTTCCCGAGTAGGCCGGCGCCGTGTCGAAGTAGGTGACGCCCAGGGAAAGGGCCTCCTGAATGACCACCCGGGCCTCGGACTCGCGCCCGAAGGTCCGGAGGACGCCCTCGCCTCCCAGGCCGACCCGGGTGACCTCAGGGCCGTGCGGGGTAAAGGGGATCGTCGGCGGGCCGGCCATGGCTCCCTCCTCGCTTTTCCGGTTATTCGACGACCCAGACCGTGCAGTTCCGGGCGTGGTTCACGATCTTACTGGATATACTTCCGAACAGGAACTCCTCGCTGCGGGAGAGCCCCTGCCTTCCGACCACGATGGTGCTGTACTCCGTCTCGCCCCGTTCCTCCAGAATGCACTCCGCCATGGAGGGACAGTACCGCATGGTGGAGCGGGTCCTGACCTGGTCCTCGCCGAAGCCCGAGTCGATCAACATCCCTCGATAGTCCGCGAGCACGCTCTCCATCTTCTGCCTGCGCTTCTCCATCCATTGTTCCTTCTCGGCCTGCGTCCGGAAGAAGTCTTCGTCCGGCTCGGGGAAGACGTGCAGAAGCAGGACCGAAAATCCCTCCAGCCCTCCGAGAAGCTGGCCGACGTACGAGACCGCGCGACGGGCGTTTTCGGATTCATCCACCGCAATGAGGATGTTCTTGTTGAAGGTCTTCTCCCGGTTCGTCATTCGTCTCTCCTTTCTCCTCCGCGGTTTCCGGAGGAGGAAGATGCGCCTCCAGCACCTCACTCAGGTCCGAGACCAGCTGGGACGTTTGCTCGTAGAACACGTGGGTTCCCCTCGAGAAGTGCAGGAGCATCCGGTTCAGGGCGACCGGGATGTACGGGTAGACTTTGCGGAGGTTCACCACCCGGTTCTGGAACACGAGGTTGAGATCCTCCGCCGAGAGGGTGTTCAGCGCGTCCGGGTTCCGGGTCGCCAGATCCCTCACGATCACGTCGCCCATGCCCACGAGAAACACCAGGATGTTCCCGAGACCGAAAAGATCGTAGCCATAGATGTTCTCTCTGTGGCGGTAGTTGTAGTCGAAATCGATCCACCGGTACCGGCCGTCCTCTCTGTCCACGAGGATGTGATCGCGCCGGATGTCTCCGTGCTTTTCCCGGTTCTCATGCAGAAACCGGATGGCCTCGACGGCCTCCTTGAAGCGGTTCAAGACCCCCGGGAGCCGCTCGTAAAAGTAGGTCTCGTGATCCAGGTCCAGGCCGTTGATCTGCTTGGACAGCGGCCGGCCATTGATGAAGTCGAGCACCCGGATGAGATTGCCCCCGGTGTCCTCGACCGCATGCCCCTGCATGAACCCCGGATGACCGGCCACCAGGTCCAGGATGCGGGCCTCCTTGCGGGGGCTCCTGTAGCATTCGAACTCCAGGTCGCCGACGTGGGAGAGGAACTTCTCGTAGAAAACCAGCTTGAGGATCTTGAGCTCTCCGTCCTGCAGGTCGATGGCGCGCTTGACCCAGAACTTGACCTCATCCTCGAGACCGAAGCGCTGCTCCTTGGCGTTGTGCCGGATGAGATAGGTCGCCCCGTCGAGAACCACGACGTCATCATACTCCACCCGGAAGAAATCGGTGGTGTCCTCGTGCACGCGAAAACGTCCGGGCACCTTGGACGGCGACAGCCAGCGCGAGGCCATTTCTCGAAGGTTCTGCTGGGACAACGACGGTTCCGGCAAGCCATGCCTCCTGGTGACTCGTGGGTGGCTCCATCCTTTCGTCGGCATTCCATTGTCCCCCAATACCCTTCAAGGCGCAAGGGGTGTGTCACCTGCGCCGGGACATGCGCTGTTGGGAGCACCCCTTGCATATACGTATAACTTGCTGATATTTATATTTTTTATATATCATGAAGCAATCTTTTTTATTGACTCCATCGGGATTAAGGCTATCATTTTCCATAGGTGGCCGGCACAGCCGGTTTTTGTGAGTGGATCAACCAACGTATTTCTCAAAGGAGAGACCCGATGAAGAAGGCATGCGTCTGGGCAGCCATGGTCCTTATCGTCTCTGCGGCTGGGACTGTCTGGTCTGCGGAATCACTCAGGATCGCCAACGAGGGCGCTTACCCGCCTTTCAACTCCATCACCGCGGACGGCAAGCTGGTGGGGTTTGACGTGGAGATCGCCAAAGCGCTCTGCGAAAAGATGGGGGTGGAACCGGAGTTCGTGATCCAGGACTGGAACGGGATCATCACGGGCCTGCTCGCGAAGAAGTACGAATGCATCATCTCGAGCATGTCCATCACGGACGAACGAAAGAAAAGGGTTGCCTTCACCGACCCCTACTACCAGGTCCCCGCTCGCTTCGTCACCCTGAAGGGATCCGGGGTGGAGATCTCCCGTGAGGGGCTCGAAGGGAAGCGGATCGGCGTCCAGCGGGCGACGACCTATGCCAACTACCTGGAAGGGGAATTCAAGGGCATCGTCGAGATCGTCTACTACGACACCATCGACGACCACAACATGGACCTGGCCAACGGCCGGCTGGACGCGGTCCTCGGACAGGCCTACCTCATGGGCAAATGGATGGAGAAGCCCGAGGCCGAAGACTTCGTCATCGTCGGCGACCCGGTGACGGACCCGAAGTACATCGGGTACGGGGCCGGAATCGCTGTGCGCAAAGAGGACGAGGCGTTGCGAAAGCGCCTGGATCAGGCCCTTGACGAGATCATCGCCGACGGCACCCACAAGCGGATCGCCGACAAGTACTTCGACTTCGATCTCCTGGATTACAGCCAATAGCCCCGTTTCTCCAGCCCCTCGGCGCGGAAAAGCGACCTGAGGCCGGGAACATTCGGGGAGCATTCAGGCGACCCGCGACCCTTGCTGTCGTATCGCTCCCCGGCCGGCTTTCCGTGCCGGATCCACGCTGCTGTGCGGGAGCTTCAAATCGCGGTCCGGCCTGCGCCAGGAGAGGAACAGGCAGCGGAGCATGAACACGCCGGAAGCATACAAACGCGCTGTACAGGAAGAGATTGAGGTCCTGCGAGGGGACCTGATCGAGATCAGCCGGACCATTCACCGGCATCCTGAGCTCGGCCTCGAGGAGCACCGCGCCAGGGACCTCCTGGTCTCGAAGATCCGGAAGCTGGACTTCGAGGTCTCCCTCCAGGTCGCCGGTCTGGACACGGGTTTCGCGGCCCGCTACCGGAGCGGCAGACCGGGTCCCACCATCGCGTTTCTCGCGGAGTACGACGCTCTTCCGGAACTCGGGCACGCTTGCGGCCACAACGTGATCGCCGCATCTTCATTCGGCGCGGCGGCGGCGCTCCGCAGGATCGTGTCGCAAACCGGCGGGACCATCCTGTTGATTGGAACACCCGACGAGGAGGCGATCAGCGACCGCTCCAAAGGGGGAAAGGTCGTGATGGCCCGGGCCGGCGTGTTCGAAGGAGTGGATGCAGCACTCATGATGCACCCCACGGGAGGACCTCATGCAGCGTGGAGATACACCTTCCCCCTGAAGGACTTCACGGCCCGCTTCGTGGGCAAGCCCGCCCACTACACCCGGCCGGAGGAGGGCATCAACGCGCTGGAGAGCCTGCTGCTGTTTCTCAACACGGCCAACGCCCTGAAAAGGAGCTGGAGACCGGATGTCCTGTTCGCTTACACCGTCACGGACGGCGGGGGTCCCAGCGCCATCACCGTTCCCAAAACGGCCGAGGCCCATTTGACCCTCAAGGCCTTTCACTCGGCCTACCTCGAGAGGCTCTTCGAGAGCGTCGAGGCCTGCCTGCAGGGCGTCGCCGATCTCACCGGCGCAAAGGGAACGATCCGGGTTCTCGACGAGTACCGGAACACGATCCCCAACCTTCACCTCACCCTGAGCCTGCACCGGAACCTCCTTTCCCTGGGCGGGGAGACGGAAGACCCGGTGCAGTCCCGGAGGAACCTGGAAAGGATGCGGTACCCGGGCATTTCGACCGACTTCGGGGACGTCAGCTGGGTCGTGCCGGCCATTCACGGCTACTGCAGCCTCGGGCCCTCGAGTCTGATCGCCCACACACCAGAATTCGCAGCGGCCGCCGGCGGGGAGTCCGGGGACCGCGCCGTCCTGCTCTCGGCCAAGGCCCTGGCCTTGACCGGCCTGGATCTCCTGGCGGACCCCTCCTTCGCAGCGGCTGTCCGGGACGAGTTCACCGGGTACGCCGAGGGGGACTTTCAGCGCGTACCCGGCCTGCCGCCCGACTTTGACCCTTTCCCGGAGGAAATGCAGAAAGCGTTCGCGGCCGAGCAAGGTCAAGTGATTCCGGACTGATTCCCGGAAAAAGCGCGGGGGAACTTCGAACCAACAAATGATCAACCACGCCCCTCCTCAGGGGCAGCCAGACCCATTTTGTCGAGAAAACCACCCTCTGCCGGAGAGCCCGGGGAGCGTCCTGAAAACGGTTCAGTCCTCCAGGCTGAAATAACCGTCGGAGATGCCCAGGTTGGTCCTGAGCTCCAGGAAGCGCAGCTCTCTTCGGAACCCGCCGTCGGGCGCGTACTCCGCCACGGCCACGGGGAGCCACCGGTCTTTGTCGATCCGGAAGCCGTAGCGGGTGATCCGGTCCCGCCGGAAGAGATCCTCGGCCAGGACGCGGATAATGACGGCCTCGTCCGACTCCTCGATGACGGGGGCGCCCCTGCTCCGGGCAGAGAGGCTCCTGTCGATGCTTTCGATCAGGAAGCCCATGTCGGTCTGATCGATTCTCTGCCCGGCGGAGCCTACGGTCAGGGAGAACTCAGGAGCCAGACGGAGCTTCAGGAAGGGCGCCCAGGGGAACGGCCGGACCACCGCCTTGCCCTCCTCGTTCGGGTGGACCATAACCAGCCCTTTGTGGGGGGACTGAAAATCCACGCGAATCCGGTCCGGCTTCTTGAAGGAGTAGGTCAGGCGTTCGATCTTCTCAGCCCCGTCTACCCCGCGCCGGCGAATCACCACGTCCGCGCGGTAGTCCTTCACCTCTGCATAGCTCGCGCGCATCTGCTCCACGAGGCCCGAGGCCTTCGAACCGGGAGCCTCCAGAAGCAGGATAGGCAGGAAAAACAGCAGGGCCGGCAGCATCCACCAGGTGATCGCCGCCCCTCCTCTCCTTGTCCGGTCTCCCTGTTCAGCCCGGACCACGGCGCGTACACGAGACGCCCTCGAAGAAAGCCCATGAGGGCCTACAGCCTTTTCGTCCGATAATACAGGGTTCACCCGATGTCTCCTTCCGCCCTCACTCGATAGGATGGTTCGCCGAATACCCAGCCAGGAGGAACAAGTCATGCCCAATACCAAGACCCTGAAAGACCGCGGATACGAACGAATCTACGAGACCGAGAGGTTCGAGATCTGGCACAACCCGGACAAGGACCGGGTCTACATCCCCATCGTCGATCCGCCGTCCCGGGATGAAGTGGACAAGGCCTTTGTCGCCGCGGCGGGCGCTTCCGAACGGCCCATCGACCTGATCACGGATCACCAGAGCATGTCCTCCATAGAGACCGCGCAGCCGCATGAGCTGTCCGCCTGCTTCGACCGGTTCTTCGACCTGCTGGAGATCAGGAACGTGGTCCGCGTGTGCTCCTCCGACGAGGGCTGCCGCATCTGCATTCCGCTGGACGCCCGGCTTTCCACCGAGGAGAAGGGACGGCTCCTCGGGAGGACGGCCACCTTCGAGGACGCGGACCGTCTGCTGGATCAGCAGCACGGCCTCACCTGAGAAGCCCGGCGCGGCGTCGTACCGGACCTCCTTGGCTTTCATTGTGGCAGAGGAAAGAGCCTGCCGGGAGGAGGTCGATCCGGTATAGGGAGCCCGTTTCGACGGTATTCACCGCCGGTGCAGCGGCCTTTATTCCTCCGCCGCCGGCACCTTGAGCATGAGGAGGCCGCCCGCAGCGAGCAGGACCGGGACGGTGCCCATGCCGATGCGCTGGCTGCCGGAGAGGTAGGTCAGCCACCCGACCAGAAACGGCCCTGCAAAGGCCGTCGCTTTGCCGGAAAACGCATACAGCCCGAACATCTGGTTGCGCATTTTTTCCGGAGCGACGCGCGCCATGTAAGACCGGCTGGCCGCCTGCACCGGTCCCACGAACAGGCCCATGAAGGTCCCCGCCGCCCAGAAGAAGGGAGCGGCGTGCACCAGGAGGATCACGAGAGCGCCCGTGAACAGGCCGCCGAGGGAGATCAGGATGATCGCCTTTGGGCCGATCCGGTCGTCCAGGCCGGAGAAGATCAGGGCGCCCAGCCCGGCGGCCACGTTCAACACCACGCCGAAGAGAAGCACCGCCTTCTCGTTCATGTCGAAGGCCCCGGCCGCGTACACCCCGCCCAGCGCGAAGATGGTGGCCAGGGCATCGATGTAGATCATGCGGGCCACCAGGAACAGGGCGATCCGCCTGAAACGGCGCACCTCCCGGACCATCTCCGCGAGCCGGCCGATGCCGTCCCGCACGGCCCGCGCGAACGGTTTTCCCAGCCCGCGGGTGTCGGGCACCAGAAAGATCAACGGCAGGGAGAACACCAGGTACCAGACCCCGGCCAGGACAAAGCCGGCCCGGATCCGTACCAGGGAGCCCGGGGCCCCGCCGGCGGGGCCCGGCCCTCCCCCCTCCATGATCAACAGCGCGGCAAGCAGGCAGAGCAGCCCGCCCGCATACCCGAGCCCCCACCCCCAGCCCGACCAGCGCCCCAGCCGGTCCGGAGGCGCCAGCTCCGGCAGCATGGCGTTGTAGAAGATGTAGGAGTACTCCGCGCCCACCATGCCGAACCCCACCAGCACGAGGGCGGGCCGGAGATAATCAGGGGACGGTTTTACGAACCAGAGCAGCGCGGTCGCCAGGACAGACAGGAGCATGAACGCGATCAGCCAGGGCTTGCGCCTGCCGTTCTGGTCGGCGGCCGCCCCGCAGACCGGTCCACCCAGCGCGATGCAGAGCCCTGCGATGCTCACCATGTTGCCCCACAGCGCACTTCCGGTGACCTCGTCCGGCGCGATCCGGCGGATGAAGTAGGCGGAGAAGATGAAGGTCAAAATCACCGTGGCGAAGCCGTTGTTGGCCCAGTCGTAGAAGGCCCAGGCGATGAGGGCGGTCCTGGATGTCTCCCTGCCCGCAGGGGATCCTGCGCGTGGCTTCGAGCGGACCGTCATGGTTGAACGCTGCTTTCGAGCCGCGCCACTTCCTCCTGAAGGGCGGAGGCGATCCGCACCCGTGCTTCGCGGCCCGTTCCCCTGCGTGCGAGCTCTGCGGGATCGAGGGGGGGACCGAACATTACCGTGATCTCTCCGGGACGGGGGATCGCCTTTCCCGGCGGCAGGATCCGCTCCGTTCCCCGGATGACGGCCGGAACCACCGGCACCGGGTGATGCTCCAGCAGCAGGCCCACCCCGGTCTTGAACGGCTGGAGCCGCCCGTCGGGAGAGCGCCGGCCCTCGGGGAACCAGACGAGCCCCCAACCGCGTTTGATCACCGCCGCGCCGAACGCCATGCTCGAGATCATGCCCTTGTCGGGATCCACGGGCACGGTCTGGGAGAGGCGGCTGAAGTACCGGAAAAACGGGTTCCTGAAAGCGGCGCCCGCAAAACCGGCCCAGTAGAGCCGGCGGAGGCGCGAAAACCCCAGCGCGGCGGCCACGGCGAACGGATCCAGGTAGCTCACGTGGTTGGGTGTGATGAGAAAGCCCCCCCCGGCCGGCAGGTTCTCCAGTCCCCGGGCCCGGAGCCCGAACAGCCCCCGCACAATCCACCGGTCCAGCTCGAACAGGCCGCGGGCCAGGGCGTGCTCCACGGCCCCGGTGGGCTCGAGCCAGCGCATCTGGGCCCGGGTCAGCATCTTCTCCGGCTCCTCCAGGGGCGACGCCATGGAGCCCGCACCCCCTGAGGCGGCCTTCTCCGACACGGTTTCGAGCAGGTCCCGGACGGTGGCGATCCCGCCGATCTCTTCTTCCTCCAGCTCGACGCCGGCGTAGCGGCGGATCTCCAGGGTGAGGTTGAGCCACTCCATGGAGTCGATGCCGAGGTCCAGATCGGGGCTGGTGTCAGGGGTGAGGCGGTGGTCCCGGTACCGGTCGGCCAGCCGGTCCCACACCTTCCTGGCGGCGGGGTTCTCCAGAAGGCCCTGATCCTCGGCCGACATGTCAAAGAGCGCCACAGGACCGGTCCCGCCCCGGTCCGGGGAGGTCTCTTCCGCCTCGGCCCGCTGAAACAGCTCCTCCAAGAGATGGCGGCGGATTTTTCCCAGGCGGGTGCGGGGGATGGGCCTGCGGGTGACGGCGACCCTGTTGACGCGCTGGTAGGAGGGGAGGTTCCTGGAGCGTTCGGCTGCGGCCACCCGGGCCGCGCGGTCAGCGTCCTGGATGCCCCGGGCGTGCATCTCCCGGATCTCCGGCACGATCACCGCGGCCAGGGCTCCGTCGCCGAGCTGGAGCACGCCGGCCTCCCGGATCAGGGCATGAGAGGCCAGACGGGCTTCGATCCGGTCGGGCTGGATGTTTTCCCCTCCCGGGGTGACGATGAGGGTGGACACGCGGCCGGTCAAATGAAGATACCCCTCCCGGTCCAGGAAGCCCAGATCTCCTGTTCGAAACCAGCCGTCCCGGGTGAACGCCTCGGCGGTCTTGCCGGGGAGGTTGTGATAGCCGGAGAACACGTTGGGGCCCCGCGCCTGGATCTCCCCCTGCGCGGCTTGATCTTCCCTCCCGTTCGAGCCCGGCATCACGCCCGGATCGATGCGGAGCTCGACCCCCCTCACCGGCCGCCCAACGGTGTCGTGACGTTGATCCCCGGGGAGCTTCAGGGTCAGGAGCGGCGAGGTCTCCGTGAGCCCGTACCCGATCGCCACCTGCCACCCCAGTGACTCCAGCCTGGACGCCAGCTCGGGCGGCAGGGGCGCGCCGCCCGAGGCCATGATCCGGAGATCCGGGGCGAACCGGCGGCGGAGCGGTCCCAGAAGATGCTTGCCAGGGGAGAGACCCGTCCTGCTTCTAAGGGCGGCTTCCGCCTGAAGACCCTGGTCGAATACCCGGCGGACAGCCCCGCCGGATCCGAACCGGGAGGCGAGCCCCTCGAGCAGGGCGTCGTACAGCCGCGGCACGCCCAAGAGCAGGGTGATCCCGCCCTCACGCAGGGCGCGGACCAGCTGGGGGCCGGTGAGGGCATGGGGGAGCACGATGGTGATTCCGAGGGATAGGGGGGCCAGAACGCCGATCACAAAGGGGTACACGTGGTGGGGCGGAAGGGGCAGGAGCACCCGGTCGCCGGGGGTGATCAGCCCGGTCTCCCGCACCGTGTCGATCTGGAACACCAGATTGGCGTGGCTCAGGGGAACACCTTTGGGCGGGCCGGTGGTCCCCGAGGTGTAGAACAGGGCCGCGCCTTGATCTGGCCGGATTTCCGGCAGGGATGGCGCGTCTCCGGCGAGAAAGCGCCCCCACTGGTTTTCCGCTTTTCGTCCGTCCAGGAGGACGGGCGAAAGACCTTCGGGTGCGGCCTGCCGGAGCCGCTCCAGCCGCTCCCCGTCGGTGAAGACCCAGCGGGGATGGCTGTCTTTCAAGATCCCGGCCAGGGTCTCCCGCTCGAGCTGCACGTCCAGCGGCATCACCACCGCGCCCGCCTGCAGGGACCCCAGGCAGACCACGGTCCAGGCGAACCCGAGGGGCGCGAAGAGCCCCACGACGTCGCCGCGCCGGACGCCCTCCCGGAGCAGCCCTTGGGCGAACCGCCGGGCGGACCTGGAGAGATCGGCATACGTGTGGGTTTGACGACCCGCCTTCCGAAAGGTCACCAAAAACGGTTTGCGGCCGCCCTCCGGAAGGGTTTCCAGCAGATTCTGCAGTGTGTTCGGTGCGTTCACGCCCCCATGATGGGGAAGTTGATAATGGCGGGCAATGGGGTGCTTCCTCTATTTTCCCCTGAAAACACCGGAAGGACCCGTCGTCCAAAGGCTCGCCGTCCCCGCTCCATCCCCTTCCGGCGCACTGAGAACGTGGAACCCGCGCAACGGGTTGTCTGATTGTCCAAGCTTGACAGGCCCTGTCTCAGCGACTATAAGACGACCATCTACGGCAATGAAGTCTGCCATGAACCGCCCTTTCTCGAGGGCTGATGACTTCTACCTCAGAGCGTTCCCGGGGTAGGAGCAAATGATACCTGCCCCACCCCCATTCCCGGGTGGGTTTACGATGCCCTGCGAGGTCGCCACCTGGCAGGGCATTTTGTATTCCGAGGGGCATTCCATGTCGATCGACATCGCACTGATCATTCTTCTGGGGTTGTCCGGCGATTACCTTTTCCGTCGAATGAAGCTGCCGGGCCTTGTGGGCATGCTGCTTGTCGGGGTAGTCATCGGCCCCTATGTCCTCAACCTCATTTCCCCAGAAATGGTCACCGTTTCCGGGGACTTCCGCAAGATCGCACTCATCGTGATCCTGCTCCGCGCCGGCTTCGAGCTGCGCCGGGACACCCTGAATCGGGTCGGACGGGCAGCCCTGACCATGAGCGTCGTACCGGCGGTCTTCGAGATTGCGGGCGTGATGCTGGCAGCCACGTCCCTCCTCGGCATGACCTGCCTGGAGGCCGCCATCCTCGGCACGATTCTCGGGGCGGTCTCGCCGGCCGTGGTGGTGCCCATGATGATCGACCTGATGGATCGGGGCCTCGGCACGAACAAGGGGATCCCGACCCTGGTCCTCGGGGCCTCCTCCGTGGATGACGTCTTCGTGATCGTCCTGTTCACGGCGCTCCTGGGCATGCATGGAAGCGGGGACGTCAACCTCTGGGCCAAGCTCGCCGGGATCCCCGTCAGCATTGTCCTGGGGATTGCAGCCGGATTGATCCCCGGCTACCTCCTCTACCTCCTCTTCAAGACATACGACTGGCGACCGCCCAAGCGGACCATCGTGGTCATGGGAACGGCCATCGTTCTGACCTGGCTCGAGAACGCCCTTGAGCATATCGTTCCCGTGGCCGGCCTGCTCGGCGTAATGGCGGTCGGGTTCGTCATTCTGGAAAAGTCGGAGGGAATCGCCCATATCATTTCACAAAAGCTCAAGAAGCTCTGGATGTTTGCCGAGCTCCTCCTCTTTGTCCTCGTCGGCGCCCAGGTGAATGTCCAGGTGGCGTGGAAGGCCGGACTGGCGGGGATGGCGGTCATCGGCACGGGTCTGTTGTTCAGAAGCCTGGGCACCTACCTCTCCCTCCTCGGGTCCGACCTGAACGTAAGGGAAAAGCTCTTCTGTGTGGTGGCCTACATCCCCAAGGCCACGGTCCAGGCCGCCATCGGCGCGGTTCCCCTGGCCGCCGGGGTGGCGTCGGGAGAGCTCATCCTGGCGGTGGCCGTGCTCTCCATCCTGCTGACCGCCCCCATCGGCGCCATCGGGATCAAGGTGCTGGGGGAGCGGGTCTTGGAGCGGGGGGAACGATCCTCGCTCAGGTTTCATGAGCTCAGGGACGGCCTGGGCCTTCCCCGGGTGGGAGAACGGATCCGAAGCAAGGAGTTCGACACCGTCTGGAAGGTGATCGAGGAGAAGGAGACCTGGATCGAGGCGCCGCACAAATCCGACGGGGTGGAAGACCGCGCCGGCGCCATTCCCGCCATCTGGCTGCGATTCTGGAGGGAGGACACGGGCAGCGGACCGGGTATGGGCAAGACCCTGTATTTTCGTTACAGCCGGGTGGATCCCCGCTTCGATCAATACTGGGAGATCCTTTACGATTGGTAACAGGCACGGGGCGCTGCCCGTGCGCCCTTCCTGTGAATAGCCCCGGCCACCAGCTCCCTTCCCGATCAGCTCTATCCCAGGATCAAAACCGGACTTGAGCCTTGCCGAGGAGTCGAGAAGGGGCGCAGGATGCGGGCCCTGCGCGACACATTGTCCGATCGAAGCGATCTCCATGATATTGATAAGAAGCGGGTGAGGCCTTGTTGAAATGGATCCGAATGGGATATCCTGGGATGGGTTCCGGCTAGATCCCTCGCCCTTGATGTCTGGTGCAGTCACATGAAAAAACATGATGATCGTCCAACTTGGGTTTCGGGTCTGTAGTTTCACGAATCGGCGGAAAATGAGGCATATCAGCTCGTTAACCGCATATCCAAAAATAGGCGTGTGTCTACAGATTTTCGGCGGATTTGGGGGCTTCCTCGATCCGATCGATCAGAGGC
>JAIPEI010000048.1 GCA_021737245.1 Deltaproteobacteria bacterium
CCATCAGCCGTCTCCTTTCAGGGCCCTTCTCACCAGCTCCCGGGCCACGGTCACCTTGTAGCGGTTCATGCCGCGCGGTCTCGCTTCCCGTAGTGCGGCCTCTGCAGCCTCCCGGGCGTCTTCCGGGCCGAGCAACCTCCCCTCGAGGCGTTCCTCCGCGGCCCGCGCCCTGTAGGGAAAAGGGGCCACCCCGCCGAGCACGATGGAGGCGCCGGCGCATCGCCCGTCCACCACGAGCACCACGGCGGCCACACTCGCAACGGCGAAATCCACGGGCTCCCGCTCGGTGAACTTCAGATACCCCTGCCTTGCGCCCTCGGGAGGCGCGGGGACGAGAACCTCGGTCACCAGCTCCCCGGGCTCCAGGGTGATCCCATGGGAGCCGTACAGGTCGCGGACAGGCACGCTGCGGTCCCCCCGGGGGCCGGTCACCCGGACCCGGGCGTCCAGTGCGGCGAGGGCCGTGGCCGTGTCCGAAGGGCAGACCGCAAAGCAGGTCCCGGCCCCGAGGACCGCGCTGTAGCGGCTGTCGCCCTTGAGGACGAAGCAGGGTCCTTTGCCCTTGCGACGGCAGATCATCCGCCCCCCCATCCGATGGGGGTAGCGGTAGTACCAGCATCGCACGTCCTGGCACAGGTTGCCGCCGATGGTGCCCATGTTTCGGAGGGCCGGTGTTCCCACGGACGCGGCCGCCTCGGCCAGGATCCCATATCCCCCGCGGACCGGAGGAGAGGCCGCGATCTCCGCGAGCCGGGCCATCGCTCCGATGCGGAGCCCCTTGTCGTCTTCTTCGACAGTGTCCAGCCCGGGAATGGTCTTGAGGTTGATCACCAGCTCCGGGTAGGCGGGCAGGATGTCGTCCTTGAGCACCGTGAGGAGATCGGTGCCCCCCGCCATCAGGGCCGCCTTTCCCGGATGCCGCCCCAGCAGCTCCACAGCCTCCCGGATCGAGCCGGCGTTCACATGGTCGAAGGATCTCATAGGGCCTCCAGGATCCTTTGGGGCGTCAGGGGGTACCCGGTCATCCGGACGCCCAGGGCGTTGGAGACCGCCATCAGAACGGCACTCGGCCCGGGGGAGGTGCTGATCTCCCCCACGCCCACAGCGCCGAACCGGTGCGTCGGCATGGGGGTCTCCAGGATCACATTTCGAAACCCGGGGAGATCTCGAAAGGTCCGCCACTTGTAGTCGATCATGTTCCCGTTGAGAATCCGCCCCGTGGTGCGGTCCAGGACCGTTTCCTCGAACAGAGCGGTGTCCAGCCCGGCCGCTCCGAAGCAGCCGCGGAGCTGGCCCTCCAGGGCCTGGGGGTCGATGATGCGGCCCACGTCCGTGGCGGCGAGCACCTCCCGGACGGCGGCCTTTCCCGTGCCCGTGTCCACCTCGACCTCCACGAACAGGGCGAGGAAGTTGGGAACGGTGAAGTCCTCCTCGTACCTTGCCGAGCCGCTGCAGGTCCGCACGATCCCCATGACCCGGCTCCAGGAGAGTCCCCGGTCCGATCGTCCGCGGACGTACACCCGGCCGTCCGTCGTGTCCAACTCCTCTTCTCCGGCGCCCAGGAGGGGCGCCGCGCGCGCCAGCAGCGCGGCTCTCGCTTTTTCGGCGGCGGAGATCACCGCACCGCCCACGGCCCAGGTCCCCCTGGAGCCCACCAAGCCGAACTCGAACGGGTTGACCAGCGTGTCAGGCGGGCTCACGCCCACCCGGTCGAGGGGGAGTTGACGCCCCTCGGGCGCCATCCTGCACAAGCTGCTCCGCTGCCCCGATCCGGACTCGGACACGCAGGCGTGCACCACGGCCCTGCCGTCGGGGGTCAAACGCACGTGGGCCTCGGAGACGTCCTCCCCCACGTCCGCATTCCCGTGCACCGAGACGCCGACCCCGATCCGCGTTTGCCCGTCGACCCGGGTGGGCACGAGCCATCCCTTCCACTTCCGGTGCCAGCCGAACGTTTCGGCCCCCCGCTCCAGGGCCTCGGAGTAGTCCACACCGCGGTCGACGTAGGGTTTCCCGTTCCGCCAGAGGTAGGCATCCCCCGGCTTCACGTAGTTCTTCCTGAAAAAGTCCACCGGGTCGATGGCGGCCTTTTCCAGGGCCTCGAACAGGGCGGGCAGCAGGGCGGACTCCAGCTCCTGCCCGCCGAAGCCCCGGACCACCCCGGAAGGCGGCCGGTTGGTCAACACGATGGTGCCGGTCAGATCCCAGTTCGCACACCGGAGCATCAGCTGGAGCTCGCCGCAGCCCACCGCCACCTGGGCCTGGGGGATGTCCGAGCAGGCCCCGGTGTCGAAGAGCCAGCTCCCGGAGACCGCGGTGACGGTCCCGTCCTTCCGGATCCCGATCCTGCCCTTGAACCGGGAGCCCGGCCTCAGGGTGTAGGCGCCGAACTGCTCCTCCTTGCTGAAGCACATCTTGACCGGCCGGCCCGCGGCCCGGGCCAGGGCCGCGGCATAGAAGCAGGGCATGAGGGAGTAGTTCTTGGAGCCGAAGCTGCCCCCGCACTGGGTGGCAATGGCCCGGATGTCCGGGAACCCCAGGCTGGGGAGCATGACGAAGCGGTGCCAGGAGGCGCTCTGCGTTGCCGCCCAGATGGTGAGACGGTCCGGGCCTTCCCAGTGGGCGATCACGCCGGGAGGTTCGAGGGGCAGGGGGTTGGCGACCGTCTCGTACTTGTAGGTGCCTTCGCCGACGGCATCCGCCTCCCGGAAGCCCTGCTCCACGTCGCCGAGCCGGATCCCGGTCAGGCAGTCCGGCCCGTACAGGGGAAATCCGCCGGGGACCACGTTGCCGGGAAACGCTTCGTAGAGCTGCGGCGCGTCCCCGGCCAGAGCCTCGTCGACATCAAAGACGGCCTCCAGGGGCTCGTACTCCACGTGAACGGCCTCGAGCGCCTCTTCCGCGGCCCGCTCGCTCTCCGCGGCCGCGAGGGCCACTCCGTCCCCCACGAACCGCACCTTGCTGTCGAGGACCCGGATGTGAAACGGGGTGCCGGCCTTCCAGTCCGGGACGTTTTTGTGGGTCAGGACCGCTTTCACCCCGGGAACCGCCTCGGCCTTCTCCGTGTCCACCGCGACCACCCTGGCGTGGGCAAAGGGGCTCCGGAGGACCCGGGCGTAGAGCATGCCCCGGAGCTTGAGGTCGTCGATGAACTCGGCCCTGCCGGTCACGATGGCCCGGGCGTCCTGCCGGTGCGAGGGTCTTCCGATGAACCTTGAGTCAGTCCTCATCGCGGTCCGCCTCCGTCCCGGCCGCCGCCAGGACCGCCTGTACCACCTGGTAATGGCTGATGCACCGGCAGTGGTTTCCGGAAAGGGCCTCCTCCACCGTCTCAGCGTCGGGCGAAGGATTTCGGTCCAGCAAATGCTTCGCGGTCAGGATGATTCCGGGCGTGCAGAAGCCGCACTGGAAGGCCCCGTGGTCCATGAAGGCCCGCTGCAGCGGATCCAGGTCGTTTCCTTCCGGGGGGGAGAGACCCTCGATGGTGACGATCTCCCGGCCGTCGCACTCCACCGTGAGGGTGAGGCAGGAGAGCACGGGGACCCCGTCCATGAGGACGGTGCATGCGCCGCAGCCCCCGTGGTTGCACCCGATCTTGGTGCCGGTCAGGCCCAGGGTCTCCCTGAGCGTATAAGCCAGGGTATGCGCGGGATCGACCTGATGCGGGTCCGCTCCCACCTGGAGATCGTATCCTCTGCCGTTGACAATGATGTGCAGCAAGACCATGCTCGACCCACGGCTCTTCCGGGCTCACATGATCAACGTGTTTTTGGTTCACACGTTAAGCATTTCGAGGGAAAACGCCGTTTCGAGGCGCCCCCGCCGGAGCCCTTTCTTATGTCAAAAGGGAATGCGGCTGCTTCCTATGATTTCTTTTTTCCGCCGGCGTTCATTCCTTCCAGAATCTTCTCAGGGGTGATGGGCAGATCCTTGCAGCGGTATCCGGTGGCGTGGTACACGGCGTCGGAGATCGCAGGGGCCGTCGGCGAGGCGAGCCCTTCGCCGCACTCCTTGGCCCCCATGGGGCCCTCGGGCTCGTAGGTCTCGACGTGGACCACCTCGCCGGGAGGCATGTCCAGAGCCGTCGGCATCTTGTAGTCGAGGAAGTTCGTATTGAGCGTCCTGCCCTCTTCCATCACGAACTGCTCGGAAAGCGCATATCCCAAGCCCATCTGGATGGACCCGGCGAGCTGGCCTTCCACACCCTTGGGGTTGATTACGGTCCCGCAGTCGTGGGCGGTCCACATCTTCTTGACCTCCACGAGACCGGTCTGCCGGTCCACCTCCACCTCGGCCACCTGGGCGCCGAAGCCGAAGGCTGGGGTCACCAGGCCCTTGTCCCGCGGGGTGTAGGACCCGCGGGCCACCAGGGGCTCGCCCCGGCTCGCCTTCTGGACCATGGCCACGGCCTCCCCGAAGCTCATGCCCCGGTCGGGCCGGCCCTTGGGCTGCACGCGGCCTTCCCGGCACTCCATCTCGTAGATCACGTTCAGGTTGTAGCGGGCCGAGAGCGCTCCGAAGAGCCGCTCCTTGATCTTTCTTGCCGCGTCCACCACGGCGTTCCCGGCCATCAGCGTCACCCGGCTCCCCCAGGATCCCAGGTCCGCCTGTGGGGTCATGGCCGTGTCGGCCGAGGTGATGCGGATGTCCTCCATCCTCAGGCCGAGCTCCTCGGCCAGGATCTGCTTGAGAGCGGTATCCGACCCCTGTCCGATGTCCGAGGCCATGGTCAGCAGGTGGACGGTGCCGTCGCTGAACGCCCGGACCTCGGCCGCGGAGAACGGGTACTGGGTGTTGAACCAGTTGAACACCCCGCCCGAGATGAAGCTGTAGCAGCCGATGCCGATGCCCCGGCCCGGACCGAGCGAGGCCCGCTTCTTCTTCCAGTCGCTCATCCTGGCCACTTCCTGGATGGATTCTGTGAAGCCGCAGCTGGAGATGGTGGCTACGTCCGGAATCTTGTCCCCGCTCTTCTGGGCGTTCTTGAGCCGGATGTCCACCGGGTCGATGCCCAGGGCCTCGGCGGCCATGTTCATCTGGATCTCGGAGGCGTAAAGGGACTGGGGGGCACCGAAACCCCGCATGGCGCTGGCCGGCGGCTTGTTCGTGTAGACGTGCCGGCCGTAGAAGGCGTAATTGGGGTAGCGGTACAGCATGGCCCCGAAGTTGCCGCACAGAAACGTGGCGGTCGGCCCCATGGCATTGTAGGCTCCGCCGTCCAGGGTGATCTTGAGATCCTTGGCCACCAGCGCGCCGTCCTTCTTGAACCCCACCTTCGAGTGAATGGTCATGGGGTGCCGCCGCCTGCCGGCGAGGAACTCCTCCTCCCGGTTGAGCGTGAACTTCACGGGCCGGCCCGTCCGTTTCGCCATGAAGGCCGCGCAGAACTCCCACGTCCGGAGCTCCATCTTGCCGCCGAAACCGCCGCCGACATACGGCTTGATCACACGGACGTCGTTCTCCCGCATCTCCAGGGTCGAGGCCAGCAGGCACTGGACGATGTAGGGCACCTGGGTGGAGGTCCAGAGTGTGATGCGGCCGTCCAGGTCCAACTGGGCCAGGGCGGAGCAGGGCTCCAGGTAGGCGTGGCTCACGGCGTGGACCCGAAAGGTGTCCTCCCGCACGTAGTCGGACTCGGCAAACCCCTTCTCCACGTCCCCGTAAGCGATCTTACGATTGACGCTGGTGTTGTTCCTGCAGTGGTCGTGGATCGGGACCGCGTCCCCGGCCATGGCCGACTCCACGTCGAAGAGCCCGGGCAGCTCCTCGTACTCCACGTCTATGAGCTCCAGGGCCTCCTGGGCTGTGTCCTTGTCCACCGCGGCCACGGCGGCCACCTCGTCTCCGATGAACCGGACCTTGTCCACGGCCAGGGCGTACTCGTCCTGGGTGTCCGGAAACAGCCGCCAGTTGCCGTACTTGACCTGGGGAATGTCTTGTCCGGTGATCACGCACCGGACCCCGGTCAGGGCCTCCGCCCGGCTGGTGTCGATGTGCAGGATCCGGGCGTGGGCCAGGGGGCTCCTCAATATGCGGCCGTGCAGCATGCCGGGCAGCTTGAGATCGTCCGCGTAGGCGGCGGTGCCCGTGGCCTTGGCCCGGGCGTCGTTTCGGGGCACGTCCTTTCCGATCATCTGGAATGGTTCCATGGGGATTCTTCTCCTTGCACGATCAGTTCGCGGCCGCCTCGGCGGCTTGTTTCAGTGCCCTGCCGGTCAACACGGCCGTCATGCGCTTCCGGTACTCCGCGCCGGCTCTCATGTCCGAGATGGGCCGGGCCTCCTCGGAGGCCTGGCGCCCCGCCTTCTCCAGGATCTCGGGTGTCAGGGCCTTTCCCCGCACCAGGGCCTCGGTCTTCTCCGCCCGCATGGGCACCGGGGCCACGGCTCCGAGGACGATCCGGGCCTCCTTGCAGGTGGCGCCGTCCATCCCCACCATGGCGCCCACGCACACCGCGGCGATGTCCACCTTGCCGCGGGGGGAGACGTGCTGGTAGGAGGTCCCGAAACCGGAGGGGATGACGGGAACGTGAACGGCCGTAAGAATCTCACCGGGCTCGATGACCGTTTGACCCGGACCTTTGAAAAAGCGATCCAGGGCCACTCGGCGTTCACCCTTGGGGCCCGCGATGACCGCCTCCGCCCCCATGGCCGTCAGGACGGGCGCGTTGTCCGCCGACGGGGCCGCGTTGCACAGGTTTCCGGCCAGCGTGCCCATGTTTCGAATCTGCACATTGGCGGTCTGCTGCGCGGCATAGGCCACGCTGGGGAAATGGGCCTTCACGTCCGGATGGGAAGCCACCTCGTCGAGCAGGGCCGTTGCACCGATGAAGAGCCCTTTCCCGGGATCGAAGCGGATCCCCCCGAGCGCGTCGATCTGCTTCAGTGCGATCACCGCCCGGGGCTTCAAATGACCGTGGGCCATCTTGACGAGGAGGTCGGTTCCGCCCGCAAGCAGATGGGTCCCCTCGCCGCGATCGGCGAGGAGCTGCAGGGCCTCCTCGAGGCTCTTCGGAGACAAGTACTCGAATTTCGGCAATGGCATATCATTCACCCTTCGTCACGATGGACGGCTTCGCAAAATCCGCTCAGCCGCCGCTGAAAACGATGGTACCTCTTGAAATCACAAGGACAAGATCCCTTGCGTCGAGACCTTTTCGCCGCCGTCACGACGGCTTCATCTTCTCCGCGGCGGCCGCAACGGCCTCCACGATCTGGTTGTACCCCGTACAGCGGCACAGGTTCCCGGACAGACCCGCCCGGATCTGCTCCTCGTCGGGGGCGTTGTTCCGCCCCAGCAGGTACACGGCGGACATCTCCATGCCGGCGGTACAGAACCCGCACTGGATGGCCCCGTTTTCCACGAAGGACTCCTGTACGGGATGGAGCTGTTCTCCCGAGGGAGCAAGGCCTTCCACCGTGGCGATCTCCTTTCCGTCCACCGAGGCGGCCAGCGTCAGGCAGGAACTCACGCTCCGGCCGTCCACGAGGACCGTGCAGGCCCCGCAGTCGCCGGAGCCGCAGCCCAGCTTGGTCCCGGTGAGGTTCAGCTCGTCCCGGAGCACCTCGTTGAGGGTCCGCCACGGATCAATGGAGAGCTCGTGGGTGATCCCGTTCACCCGGAGGGTCAGCAGCTGTTTCATGGTCTTCACATCTCCTTCAGCCGATCATACAGCAATGATGTCCACCCGCTTCGGATTTCGCTCACCAAAGTGTACGGGATTGCGCCCGCCATGGCAACGCCGTTTGACGGCTTCGCAAAAAACCCGCTCAGCCGCCGGCAACGCTCTAACCTCTTGAAATGACAAGGGCAGATCTCTTGCTCGGAGACTTTTCGCGACGGCATCAAGTTTCCAGGCGCGAGAGGCGGAGCCCATCGCGGTCACTTCGGCAGATCGTCCGGGGATTCCCAGTCCTTCATGGCGTGCATCCACGGCGCCCTTTCCACGAAGACGTCGTGGGCCAGGGGAACCGGAGGATGGGACATCCACTTGGGGTCGAACTCGTCCTTCACCTTCAGCAGGAACTCGTGATAGTTGGGACCATACTTCGGGCCGGTGAGATACAGCGGCTGATGAGGACCCAGCAGGGAGGTGTAGAACCTATTCTTGATGTTCATCTTCGAGGTGTCCACGTAGAACCGGTCCACGGGGTCGGTGTCGTCGTCCGGGTCCCAGTAGATCAGGAACTCGGAGTATCCCTGGTGCCCGAGCTCGAAGCTCTGGAACCACCCCGGATCGCCGTAGTCCGGCATGAGCGGCGGCGTGTACTTCTTCTTGAGATCCGCATAGGTCGGGCCGTGCTCGATGGACTGGGTCAGGGTCTCGATGACGTAGTCCAGGGAGACGTAGCCCCCGCACATCAGCCACATGCCGGCGGAGTCGGCGTTCTTGATCCAGGACTCATCCGACGGCTTGGTGCGCCGGGCGATCCCCCCGAGCGGCTCCATGATGTCCATGAGGACCTTTTCGTCGTACGCCATCTGCTCCTCTGAGGTGAAGCCGATCAGCAGCACGCGGACGATGAAGAAGTTGGCGATGCTCTCCTCGGTCTCCTGCCCCCAGATGTCCCAGAACTCCTCCTTGCACTCCGCCTTGGCGATGGCGCGCCAGAACAGGGGCACCTTGGTGACGGCGCCGGCGATCTCGGCGTGACCGATCTCCCGCATGGCCTTCACCTGGGCCTCCTTGGAGGGCACGGTGAAGTTGATCCACTTGACCCGGTTCTGGGGCAGGGCCAGCGCCGTGTCGGGCGATACCCCGGTGGGCTCGAGGCGCTCCGGCTGGAAAGGGAGCGTCTTGATGGCCATGCGGGTCACGATGCCGAGGCATCCGCGCAGGCCGGTGTAGCCCCTGAGCAGGCCCCTGAGATCCGGACCGGGGCTTTCCCCCCAGAAAGGATCGTCGTCCGTGGCCAGGGAGCCCAGCCGGAGCAGCTCGCCGTCGGGCATGACCACCTCGGTCCCCAGGATCCGCCGGTGCGGCAGGCCGATGCGATGGCTCAGGGGGGACCATCCGTCCCCGATCAGGTTGGCGATGGCCGAGGCCTGAGCCCCGCCGCCCCCGATGACCACGTAGGCCCCGTGATTCATGCACTCCTCCTGGATGGGGGAGTAGACCATGCCGGGGCCCACCTCCACGTAGAAGTGCTTCTCGTCCAGGACGAAATCGTTCATGCGCTTGAGGTCGATAAGCAGGGCATCCTCCACGTGCGGATGGGAGCGGGGTCCGTAGAACCCCGTGCTGTACGGCACATAGGGAATGTCACGCCGGTAGCAGACCTTCACGATCCGCTGGACCTCTTCGGTCGTCCGGGGCATGATGACGCACCCCGGCACCAGGGTCATGACCCGCTCGTACCCCAGGCCGTTCTCGTACCCCCCGGGTCCGCTCCGGTACCCCTCACAGATCACCGGGTCGTCGGAGACATACTCGGGGCCCACGATGGATTCCAGAATCCGATACACCTCTTTGGATATCATGACTTTCCTCCTTATGCCGAAGCGTCCAGGGACGCGCAGATGACCTCAGCGATGTCCAGGACCTGGATTGCGTCTCCATTCTCCCCGGTCACCTCGGAGAAATGGCTCTTGCACCACGGGCAGGCGGCGACCAGCGTTTCGGCCCCGATCTCCCGCACCTCCTCCAGCCGATGGTTCGCCGCCCTGCGGGCGAAGTCGGGAAAAGCCTCCTTGGTCCCCCGGCCGGCGCCGCAGCAGAAGGCGTTCTCCCGCATGCGGGGCATCTCCACCAGATTGACGCCGGGAATCCCCTTCAGGATGTCCCGGGGCGGGAAGTAGACGCCGTTCTTGCCTCGCCGCCGCTTGAGCCTCGGCTCCACGCATCCCATCCAGCCGCGCTTGCCCTCGTAAGGCGTCCACGGTTCGCTCAGGCGGCTCAGGCTGCACGAGTCATGGTAGGTCATGCGGGTCTCGAAGGGCCGGGTGGTCTTGAGGGCCCCATTCGCGATGCGATCGCCCGCGTACTCCACGAGGTGGATCACCTCGAAGCCCAGGTCCTCGGTGGCGATGTCCAGCAGCTTGGGGTAGTCGACCTTCCACATGCGGTACCCCTCGGCACAGCTGGTGAGAAGCGTCCTGGCCCCCGTCTTGCGCATGGCTTCGACGTTTCGCTCGGCCAGGGCCTTGGCCTCGTCGTACAGGCCCACGGAGAAGAGCGTGTTCCCGCAGCACCACTCGTTGGGGAGCAGCATGAAATCGTCGCCCGCGGCCTGGATGATCTTTGCCGTGGAGCGGGCGATCTCCTGGTTCTTGTAGGAGGCGTTGCACCCCACGAAGTAGACGATATCCGCTTTCCTGGCGGGCTGGGTCTCCTCGGTGAGCCAACCCTTGCGGTCCTTGTGGGCGGCGCCGTAGAAGTTGTGCTTCTTCTCGATGTTGGCGGCCAGCTTCTTGTGGGCCGGCATGGGGCCCACGCCGTCCTGGACCGCCTTGACGCGAAGGGACTCCAGGGTCAGTCCGATCTCGAGATCCAGGTTCCGCTTGCATCCCACGTCGCACGCCCCGCAGAGCGTGCAGGCATACATCACCTCCAGCGCCTTCTCGTTCCAGTCGAGGAGGCCTTCGGCCATGGCGTGGCCGATGCGCATCTTCCCGTACGCCCCGTAGGCGTCGAACTCGTAGATCGTCGCGCTCGGGCACCTCGTCATGAACTTGGCGCCCGGCATGTAGGTGTGCTCCACCCAGGTGCAGCCCTTGCACTTGATGCAGCGGCTCATGTCGTAGACGAAGTTCTCGATGTCCGTGACGTCCAGCTTGAACTCGTCCCTGGGCTTGTAATATCGAACGTTCAACTCCTCGGCCATGATTCGACCCTCCTTAGAAGCACAGGTTCCCGGGATTCATGATGTGGTTCGGATCGAACACCTTCTTCAGCCTCTTGAGGTGGCTCGCGTAAGAGGCCGCCCTCTCGTAGACGATGGGTGCCAGATCCCCGTAGGGCCGGGTGAAAACGGCGCCTTCATTGAGCATCAGCGTGACCGCCTCCTTGTACAGAGCGCGCACGGCCTCCACCTCCTCCGGATCGCCGGGATCGTAGAAAAAGTTGAACTCCGGCCTGCAGGCCCGATTGTGCTCGATGGGCTGGATGTACATTCCTATGTCGTTGATGGGGTAGCCGTACCTGGGCGCCAGCTCCTCCACGATGTCCACGAACAGCTGCGCCTTCATGGGCCGCGTGTGAAACTGCAGGCTCTGGCAGCCGCCCCGCACGCGAAGCTTCCAGTGAGGCTTCCCCGCCGGCCAGGGCTCGCGGAGCATGGGCAGCGTCTTCTTGGTCAGGCCGGGGAACCCGGGCAGGTTCTCCCCGAGCCGCACGTCCGAGAACTCGTTCTTGAGCACCTCGGCCAGGAAGTTCTCTTCGTAGGCGATCTTCTCCTCGGGCCGGCGCAGGAGGCCGCTCACGACCAGGATCAGAGTCCAGGGCGGCAGCTGCTCCTTCAAACGCTCGAAATCCTCCGGCCCGTCGTCCGCCAGCATGGCCGCAAGGTCCACGTTGTTCAGGAGGACCACCTCCTGCCCGATCCTTCGTGGAAGGATCCGGTGGAGGAACTCCATGGCGCGGTCCAGGTCGTCCATGGGCGCGAACAGGACCTTGTCCATCCTGGGGATGGACTCCATCTTCAGGTTGGTCCAGGTGACCACGCCCATGGTCCCTTGAGCGCACTGGAAGAACCGGTAGAAATCGAGACCCGGGCCGGAGGGGTTTCCGCCCTTGGACATGGAATCGGGATACCCGTCGACGCTGGCCGAGCCCATGCGGAAGATCTCGCCGGTCGGCCAAACCACCTCCATGGCCTCGAGAGGTTCACCGTAATCGTATACCTGGTTGGTCGGCTCCTCCCGCTCCATGAAGTCCGTCAGCACGGAGCGCTCCGCGGGCGGCGTCAGCGGCATGATCACCCGGTAACCCTTCTTCTTCAGGGACTGCGTGAGCTTGTCCCACGTGACGCCGGCCTCGAACCGGACGCGCCGATTGTCGGGATCGATCTCCAGGATCCGGTTCATGCGGGACATGTCGAGGAGCACGCCACCCTCTTTGGGAATGGTGGCCCCGTAGAAGTGCACCTTTGAGCTCACAGGCACCACGGGAATCCGGTGTTCATTGCAAAAGGACAGGACCGCCGAGACCTCGCCGGCGTCCGCTGGCTTCACGAGATAGTTGGGCGCTCCCGGCGGCGTGTAGCTGAAGTCGGCGGCGTACTTCCCCAACACCTCGGGATCATCGGAAACATGCCGCGTCCCGACGATCTCTGACAGTTTCGCTTTGACATCCATCTGAAGGCCTCCATCTGGTGATCGTGAACTCGTTTCCATCCCAACCCTTTCGATACCATGAAAGGGATGATTTTCCCAATGAATGATTGAATGTTGATGGTTAACGTGTTATCTAATGTTTCTTAATACGGCATGCGGCTCGGCCGAGTCAAGGATTTTTTTCACAAACCCCGAACGCAAGCCGGGAAAAATCTGAGAGAGGCCCCGAAGGCAGGAGGAATCGGGCGCATCAGGCGGCCGGGAAGGGGACTGCCCTCCCGGCGTTTCAGGAGAGGGAGGGAATCCGGAACTCGCCGGTCATTTGACAGTTGACTCAATGACCATTTTTCAGGATATTACTTCACCTAAATGATCATGCTGAAGGCAAGGCGGAGATGAATGATATGAGTTACGAAAGCGACATGAGCATTGACGAAAAGGTATTGATGGCGGTGGTCCGGGTTGCAGAGAGCTTCAAGAGGGACGCCTCCGCCCTGTTCAGAAAGCATGGACTGACCTTCTCTCAATACAATGTTCTGCGGGTGCTGGATGCCTCCAAGGACGGCGAGAACACCATGCGGGACGCCAGTAAAATCATGCTGGCCTCCGGCGCCAACATGTCCGGTATTGCCAAGAGGCTGGAGAAAGGCGGGTTCATCATCCGCAAAGGCGATCCGAACGACGATCGAGTGAAGAGGCTGAAAATCACCGGCAAGGGAAAGCAGACGCTCGACGACATTGCAGAAGCAAAGGAACAGCGCATCAGGACCTATCTGAACAACTACAGCGACGAGAAAAAAACCGTTCTTCTGGACATGCTGCGCGAGATGCGCAAGCGAATCAACCGGAGGCCGTAGGATCCGCCGGTCCGCCCGAGCACCGGGCGATCCTCGTCCGCCGAAATCCGGAAAGCCCGGCGCATGAACGACGTCCCCGAAGACCGCGTGCCCACCACCCCCCGCGGAAAGCACCAGATCGACATCCTCGGGTTCCCCATGGACCTCGGGGCCGACCGGCGGGGCGTGGGCATGGGCCCCTCCGCGCTTCGAATCGCGGGGATCCGGCGCCGGCTCGTGGACCTCGGATACCAGGTGAGGGACCTTGGCGACATCCCGGTGGAGATACCGGAAAGCCAGACGATCTCCAACCCGAGATTGAAGTTTCTGGACGAGGTCGTGGACAAATCCGGCCTCCTGGCATCCGCGGTTCTGGACTCCCTGGACCGGGGTCACTTCCCCCTCGCCATGGGCGGGGACCACACGGTCTCCATCGGGTCCCTCGCCGCGCAGTCCGCCCACTGCCGGGCGCGGGGGCTCCGCCCGGGCGTGCTCTGGATCGACGCCCACGCAGACATGAACGACGAGCAGACCACCCCTTCCGGCAACATCCACGGGATGGCCCTGGCGGTCAGCCTCGGGTTCGGGGAGGAGCGGCTCACCCGCCTGCTGGGGTTCTCACCGAAGCTCGAGCCCGAGCATGCCTTTCTGGTGGGCGTCCGAAGCATCGATCAGGACGAGCGGAAGCTGATTCGAAGGGCGGGGCTCACCGTGCGCACCATGGCCGACATCGACCGCAGGGGCGCGGCCTCGGTGATCGAGGAGATCCTGGAATCCTTGACAAGAGACGTCGACGCGATTCACGTCACCCTTGACGTGGACGCCGTAGACCCGTCCCTGGCGCAAGGCGTAGGAACGCCTGTGGCGGGAGGGCTCACCTACCGAGAGGCCCACCTCATCATGGAGACCATCGCGGGGTGCGGAAAGCTGAGCGGTCTGGACGTGGCCGAGATCAACCCCACTCTGGACAACCGCAACCGCACGGCCGTGCTGACCGCCGAGCTGGTGTCGTCCTGCCTGGGCAAGCGAATCCTTTGAGGCCAAT
>JAIPEI010000049.1 GCA_021737245.1 Deltaproteobacteria bacterium
ATCGGGAGATCCGGGAGATGGAGGAGCGGCGGGACCTGGCCCGGCTCCAGATGGAGGAGATCCAGTCCGCCCGGATCGAGCCTGGAGAGGACGGTCGGCTCGAGGAGGAACGGACCCGGCTCCGGCATGCCGAGGAGCTCCGGAGCGCCGTGGGGGGCGCCTACCAGGGAATCTACGAGCGGGACGGGGCCGTGATCTCCGAGGTGGCACGGTTCGAGCAGGAGCTGGAGCGGGCCGCCCGGCTGGACCGGCGAATCGAACCGGCACGGCAGGCACTTCAGTCCGTGCGGGCCGAGCTGGAAGAGGCCGCGCTCCAGCTCCGGGACCTGCGGAACCGCCTTCCCATGGACCCGAACCGCCTCGAGGAGGTGGAGGATCGGGTCCAGCTCCTGAACCGCCTCAAGCGCAAGTACGGCCCGACCCTGGAGGAGGTCCTTCGTAACGGCGAGCGGCTGGCGCGCCAGATGGACGATCTGGAGGAGAAGCGGCGGGAGCGAAAACGGCTTCAGGCGGAGGCGGGCGCTGCCGCGGAGGAGCTGCTCTCACGGGCCTTCGCCCTGTCGGAGCGGCGGCGGGAGGCGGCCGGGCGGTTGAGCGAGGCCGTGGAGCGGGGGCTCTCGCTCCTGGCCATGGAGGGGACGCGCTTCGAGGTGCGGTTCGAAGAAGAGGGGGACGCCTCCGGGCCGGAGCCGCAGGAGGCCCTCGAACGGCTGGGGCCGGAAGGCATCGACAGGGTCGAGTTCCTCCTGTCTCCCAACGTGGGGGAGGCGATCCGCCCGCTGGCGCGGATCGCGTCAGGCGGGGAGCTCTCCCGCATCATGCTTGCGGTAAAGACCATCCTGGCGGGGAACGCGTCCGTGGAGACCGTGGTGTTCGACGAGGTGGACTCGGGCATCGGCGGAGGGACCGCCGAGACGGTGGGGGAGAAGCTCCGGCTCCTGGCCCGGTATCACCAGATCCTCTGTATCACCCACCTCCCGCAGATCGCCAGCAAGGGGGCGGTGCACTTCCAGGTCAGCAAGGACGTCAAGGATCAGCGCACCGAGGCGTCCATCGCCGAGCTGGACTCGGAGGACCGCGTCCGGGAGATCGCCCGCCTCCTCGGCGGAAAGCAGATCTCACCGAAGGCGCTGGCCCATGCCCGGGAGATGCTGGGGCAGGCGCCGCCCCGACTCACTGCTTCTCCCGGATCACCTGGCCGGCCCGGAAGCTCTCCCCGCTGACGGGCACGGCGGACGAGTAGCGGTCCATCACCTTGACGGTGCGGATCTCGCCCACCTTCGGGCCCAGCAGGTAGAGCGACCGGCCGCTGACCGAGCGGATGGACTCGCCCCGGCCGTACACCTCGAACACGCTTCCTTCGCTCAGGCCCACGTCCCTGCCAGCGTTGATCATGATCCTCTCGGGCGCGGCCGAGAGCACCCGGCCCGCCCACGCCTTGTCTTCCAGGCTCTCGGCGATGGTCTCGGCCTGGTCCTCGAGGATGTCCGCGAACGCCTTCTGGATCGCCTTCTCCGGCACGGCCTGGATGAGCTCCGCCTCGCTGCGCGGCTCCCCCTCCTTGACGAACAGGGCGTCCTCGTCCATTTTCTCCTCCGGGACCGCCAACCGCCTGGCTTCGATGTGGGTCAGGAAGAGGGTGCCGTTCGTGATGTCCAGGGCGTTCACCACCATGGAGACCTCCACCTCCAGCTTTTTCTGCGAGAAGGGCCACACCGGGATCTTGTTCACGGGCCAGACCCCGGCACCGTGGTCGATCAGCTCGTAGCGGTTCAGAACGCAGGTGACCAGGACGTTCATGCCCATCTCTTCGGCCTTCTGGGCCATGTCCGGATCAATGACGATCCCGAACTTCGGCGACCGGACCTGGATCCCGCCGGGCAGGGGATCTTCGTTCCGGTAGACCACCAGGCTCCGGTTCCGCTCCAGCAGGGTGGCGAGCCGTCCGGTCATCTCCTCCACGGTCTCCTCGGCCAGGCCCTGCTGGTCCAGGATCGGGAGGATCAGGACGCGCTTCTTCAACTCGGTCCCTTCCCCGCCGGGGGTCACCTTCCGGACCAGGTTCCTGGCCGTGCCGCAGCCTGTCGCCGCCAGCACCAGGGCGGCCAGCAGGAGCGGCACGAGCCTGTGCATGCACCGGTTTTGCATGGGCATATTCCTTTTTCGATTGCAATGTCATTCGACTCAGAGCTGTTCCAAGTCTTATTGATCCTTCGGCCGGCCGCTGTACCTCCCTGCGAATACTGAGGTTCTGTTCAGCTGCTGCGACCGGAAGCGCAGGACGGATCATGGACGTTTCAAAACGTCACGTCAAAGGAGTCGAACTCGCCGGTCCAGGTCTCCCGGTCCTCCCGGACCCGGTCCACCCGCGCAGCGGACGGGCCGCGGCGGCACCAGTCCGCGAACTGCCGGACCCGGTCCTCGGGTCCTTCGGCCACCGCCTCCACACTGCCGCTGCGCAGGTTGCGCACCCAGCCGGTCACCCCCAGAGACTGGGCCTGCCGGCGGGTGGAGTCCCGGAAAAACACGCCCTGGACGCGTCCTTCGATGATCAGATGCAGTCGGATGTTGTCCATGGTTCCGCCTCGATCCGGTTTCCGGCCCGGGTTCGGTGGCATCCCGATATCCGGGGCTTTCGTTCGTCAGCCCGCCGGCTTCACCATCTCCCGGAAATCCTGCTCCGAGAGCACGTCCACGCCCAGCTCCTGCGCCCTGGCGAGCTTGCTCCCCGGGGACGCGCCCGCCACCACGTAGTCCGTCCGCCGGCTGACCGAGGAGGCGACGCGACCGCCCAGCCTCTCGATCCGCTCCTGGGCCTCGGTCCTCGTCATGGCCTCGAGCGAGCCGGTGAGCACGAAGGTCCTTCCGGCCAGAGAGGACGGCTCGGGTCCGCCTCCGGGCTGCTCCTCCAGTACGACGTGCTCGAGGAGCCGGTCCACGTGCCGGCTGCGGGTCTCGTCCGCGAAAAAGGAGACCACACTCTCCGCGATCTGCGGGCCGATCTCCGGGACCTCCCGGAGGTCTTCCTCGGTGGCTGACCGGAGCCGGTCCATGCGGCCGAACCGCCCGGCCAGCACCCCGGCCACGTGCTCTCCCACGTGGCGGATGCCCAAAGCGTAGATGAACCGGTCCAGGGTCGTGCGCTTGCTGCTCTCGATGGCGCGAAGGAGATTACCGGCGGATTTCTCCGCTATCTTATCCAATTTCAGGAGTTTTTCAAGGTCGAGCACATAGAGGTCCGCGGGCTCGCGGACCAGCCCCCGTTCGATGAGCTGATCCACGATCTTCGCGCCGAGGCCGTCCACGTCCATGGCGCCCCGGGAGACGAAGTGCCGGATCACGGCCCGCACCTGGGCAGGGCAGTTCTTGTTGGGGCAGCGCACCACCGCCTCTCCGGGCTTCCGGGCCACGCCCGTTCCGCAGACCGGGCAGTCCGCGGGCATGGAAAAGACCGTTTCCGAGCCGGTTCTCCTGGATTCCACGACCTTGACCACCTCCGGGATCACGTCGCCGGCCCGCTGCACAACCACGGTGTCCCCCTCCCGGATGTCCTTCTTCTCGATCTCCTCCTCGTTGTGGAGCGTTGCGCGGCGGACCGTGACGCCGGCCACCTCCACGGGATCGAGGTGCGCCACCGGCGTGAGGGCCCCGGTGCGGCCCACCTGGACCTCGATCTTCCGGATGCGCGTGGTCTCCTGGGTCGGCTTGAACTTCCAGGCCAGGGCCCACCGCGGGCTCCGGGAGACCGCGCCCAGCCGCTCCTGGAGCGCGAGTGCGTTCACCTTGATCACCGCTCCGTCGATCTCGTAGGGGAACTCCCCGCGGCGCTCCTCGAGCTCCCGGCAGTAGGAGATCACCTCGTCGGGGCTGGCGCAGAGACGGATGTGGGGCCGGTTCACCCGGAACCCCCACGCCTGGACCGCCATCATCATCTCCCGGTGGGTGTCGAACGAGTACCCCTGGAGGGCGCCGACGCCGTAGCAGAACATGCGCAGCCTCCGCTTGGCCGTCACGCGGTGATCCAGCTGGCGGAGCGACCCTGCGGCCGCGTTCCTCGGGTTGGCAAAGGGCTGGAGCCCCTTGTCGAGCCGATTCCGGTTCAGCTCCTCGAAGTGGTCCAGCTCCATGTACACCTCCCCGCGGACCTCGATGAGATCCGGGGCGCGGAGCCCCGTGCTCAGCTCGAGCACGGAGACGGGCAGGTCCAGGAGGGTCTTCAGGTTCTGCGTGATGTTCTCTCCCACGTACCCGTTTCCACGCGTCGACGCCACGGTGAGCCGGCCCGCCTCGTACACGGCCTCCACGGCCAGGCCGTCGATCTTGGGCTCCACGGCGTACTCCACCGGGGCCTCGTCCTTCAGCAGTCTCCGGATTCGGGCGTCGAACTCGTACATCTCGCCGTCGGAGAAAGCGTTCTGGAGGCTGAGCATGGGCACGCTGTGCTCAACGGGGCTGAACACGGCCTGCGGCTCCGCCCCCACCCGCTGGGTCGGGGAGTCCGGGGTGACCAGGTGCGGGTGGGCGCGCTCGAGCTCCCTGAGCCGCAGGAACAGGCGATCGTACTCCGCATCCGGGATCTCGGGATCGTCCAGGACGTAGTAGCGGTGGTTGTGGCGCTCGATCTCCCTGCGCAGCTCGTTCAGCTCCCTGACGACCTCGTCCGTGGCATCCATGCTTTTCCCTGCAACCCCTCTCTTCGATCTGAGCCGTTCAGACGAAACGCATAACCCGTCCCGTGCTTCGGGTCACTTCCGCTACGAAGACAAACCCCCCGCTACCCCACGCGCCCATGCGAATTTTTACCATGAAGCGTGCGCGAGGACCCGGCGCTCACGTTCGGGCATCGTTGCCCTGCGAGGCGGAAACGGCCTCCTCGAGCAGCTCCGCCACCGTCCTCTCCGCTTCCCGGAGGCGGCCGCTGGAAAAGCCGTGACGCCACCTCAGGTCGAACAGCTCGTCCGACACGGCGAGCAGGGCCGCCAGGCGCACCCCCCGGAAGGCCGCCACGGCCAGGAGGGCGGACATCTCCATGTCCACGGCCACCAGCCCTGCATCCCGCAAGGCGCACACCTTGTCCAGCGTCTCCCGGTAGGGGGCGTCCGTGCTCCAGATCCTTCCCGTGCGGGCGGTCTCCCTGCGCCGCCCCAGAATGGAGTCCAGGTCCCGCTGGAGGCCCGCGTCGACCTTCGGCTCTACGCCCTCCGTGGGGTAGTGCTTCGAGGTCCCCTCGTCCGAGAAAGCGTCCTCCGGCGTCACCAGATCCCCGATGCGGAGATCCGGCTGGAGCGATCCGCACCAGCCCGTGGCCCAGACGCGGCGGGCCCCCAGGGCGATCATGTTCTCGAGCCCCAGCACGGCCTGCGGGGCCCCCAGGGACGGCCCGGCCAGGGTCAGGCCGGGGGATGCGCCCTCCCCCGCCTGGAAGACCCGGTCCGGGACCGCCCCGGTCACGGGCACGGGGCGCGCTTCCAGATGCTTCACGAGACGGTCCAGGATGGGGCCGGTCATGCCCAGGATCAGGTCCGGCGCGACCTGCGGGTCCCGTTTTCCCCGGGCCGGCCGGATCAGGACGTCGTGCGCATCCACGATTCCGGAAGTGTCGTTCACGTCCCACCTGCGTGTCAAGGAGGTCCGGGCGGGCGAACCGGATCCCGTGTGGCCGTCGCGCACCACGGGCCGGGTTCATGCTGCCGGGCCGCGAAAAAACAAGGGGTCATCTTAAAGGACCCGGAAAGCCATGGCAACGGGAAAAACCGGCCGTGGTCCGGTTGCGCCGGACTCGGCGTTGAAACCTTTCCCGCTTTGCCTGAATCCCGGCACCCGCGCCCTGATACCCGCCTAAAAAGGGATGGAATTCGCTCCGGTCTATGGTAACATGGGACAACTTTCCCGTTTCCCCGGGGGACGGCTCGATTTCAGGGCCGGCCGTGGGAAAGGGATATTTGTGTCTTCTCAATTTTTCTTGACAGAATAGAGACATAATTATAGAGCTAATCGTTTCGAACTTGTACCCTGAGCGGAAAAGTCAAGGCGGTTGAATCCCGCTGGCGCCTTTGGGGGACGGATCATTTTCGCTACGGTTCAATGAGACCCTGTCATGTTTGAAAGTTTGACGGAAAAACTCAACCGGACCTTCAAGAACCTCCGCGGCCGCGGGCGGCTGAGCGAGAGCAACATCCAGGACGCCATGAAGGAGGTGCGGCTGGCCCTGCTCGAGGCGGACGTCAACTACAAGGTCGTGAAGCGCCTGGTGGAGGACATCCGCGCGCGGGCCGTGGGCCAGGAGGTGCTCGACAGCCTTACGCCCGGCCAGCAGGTCATCAAGATCGTCAACGAGGAGCTGGTCCGGCTGATGGGGGAGACCGGGCACGAGCTCAACCTGACCGGGCGTCCTCCCTTTGTCATCATGCTGGTGGGGCTCCAGGGTTCGGGCAAGACCACCACGGCCGCCAAGCTGGCCCGGCATCTGCGAAGCAAGGGACGGCACCCCTACCTGGTGCCTGCGGACGTGTACCGCCCCGCAGCCATCGATCAGCTCCGGACGCTCGGGGCCCGGATCGACGTCCCGGTGCACTCTTCGACGCCGGACCGGAAGCCGGAGGACCTCTGCAAGGAGGCCATGGGACAGTCCGGGGCCGACACCCTGATCCTGGACACGGCCGGCCGGCTGCACGTGGACACGGCCCTCATGGAGGAGCTGGTCCGGATCAAGGAGAACGTGCCGCCCACGGAGATCCTGCTCGTGGCGGACGCCATGACCGGCCAGGACGCCGTGGGCGTGGCCCAGAGCTTTGACGAGCTCCTGGACATCGACGGCGTCATCCTGACCAAGACCGAGGGAGACGCCAGGGGCGGTGCGGCCCTCTCCATCCGGGCGGTGACGGGCAAGCCGGTCAAGTTTGTAGGGACGGGAGAGAAGCTGGACGCGCTCGAGCCCTTTCACCCGGAACGCATGGCCTCCAGGATCCTGGGCATGGGAGACATGCTCTCCCTGATCGAGAAGGCCCAGACCGAGTTCGATGAAACAGAGGCCCGCAAGCTCCAGGAGAGGATCCAGAAGCGGGAGTTCGACCTCGAGGACTTCCGCAACCAGCTCGGCCAGGTCAAGAAGCTCGGCTCCATGGAGCAGATTCTCGGCATGCTGCCGGGGATGGGCCAGCTCAAGCAGCTCAAGAAGATGAAGCCCGACGAGAAGGAGCTGGTTCGCGTGGAGGCGATCATCAACTCCATGACCCGCGAGGAGCGAAGAAACCACAAGATCATCAACGGGAGCCGGCGCAAGCGGATCGCCCGGGGAAGCGGCACCAAGGTGCAGGACGTGAACCGGCTTCTGAAGAATTTCGCCCAGACCAAAAAAATGATGGAACGGCTGACCCGCAAGGGGGGAGGCCACGGCATGCCCGCGCTGTTTCAATAAACGCCGCTCGAACGAAAAGAGGAGGACGGAAAAAACCCATGGCAGTGAAAATCAGATTGGCTCGAATGGGAGCGAAAAAGAAGCCCTTTTACCGGCTGGTCGCCGCGGACTCTGAGTCCCCGCGGGACGGCCGGTTCCTGGAGATCCTGGGACACTACGACCCCATGAAGGACCCGGCCGAGGTCACCATTCACTCGGACAAGGTCAACCGCTGGCTGGAAAAAGGGGTCCAGATCACCGAGGCGGCCAAATCCCTCCTGGTCAAGGAAGGCCTGCTCAAGACGCCTCCGGCCGCCGGCTAGGGTCGAGACGGAACCCGGGAACGGTCGCGTACCAGGCGGGGAGTGCGCCCGCGAATGCAGGATGAGGGCTCGAGGCGAACGGCAGACCGCGCCGAAGTCGTTTGGATGTGCGCCGACAGAGGTATTCCCACACGGATGATCCGCCCAGGGGGATCCATCCGCCTCCGGCGGGACACTGAATGGGGCCATTTCTGGACGGAAACTGGAATCGGACCGGGGAACGAACCCTGCATGGAGGTGACGGTGATGAAGGAGCTGGTGAGCTACATCGCGAAGGCGCTGGTAGACAAGCCTGAAGAGGTAACGGTCACGGAAATCGAAGGGGAACAGACCTCCGTCATCGAGCTGAAGGTGGCCAAGGAGGATCTCGGAAAGGTCATCGGCAAGCAGGGCCGAACCGCAAGGGCCATGCGAACCATCCTGAGTGCCGCATCGACCAAGATCCACAAGAGGTCGGTCCTGGAAATCATCGAGTAACCTTGGATGAGGCCCATTCTCCAGACCTGCTGCTCATGGGAAGCGTCGCCAGGCCGCACGGCCTGGACGGAACCCTGAGCATCCGCTCCTACGCGGAGTCGGAGGCATCCTTCCTCCGCGCCGGCCGCGTCGTGCTGGTGACGGAGACGGGGGAGCGCCGGGACTACCCGGTGGCCTCGGCCAGGCCCCACAAGAAGTGCGTGCTCCTGGACCTGGACGGCCTGGACTCCGTGGAGGAGGCGGAAGCGCTTCGAGGCGCGGAGGTCTTCATCCGGCGCGACGCCCTGGAGCGCGATCGGGAGGACGATCGGGAGGACGAGTACTACTGGTTCGAGCTGATCGGCCTCGAGGTCTTTCTGAGCGGCGGGCGGCGCATCGGGACCCTCGCCCGCATCCTGCCCACGGGCGGAAGCGACGTCTACGTGGTGCGATCCGGCAAGAAGGAGATCCTGATCCCGGCCACCCGCGAGGTGATCGAGGAGATCGATGTGGACAGAAAGCGCATGACCGTTTCCGAGATGGAGGACCTCCTGGGCCTGAATGAGGTTTGACGTTCTCACGCTCTTTCCCGGCCTGTTCGCCCCGTTCCTGGAGCAGGGGATCGTCGGCCGGTCCATTGCGCAGGGGCTGCTGGACGTCAGGTTGACGGACATACGGGACTACGCCCGGGGAGCCCACCGGGTCACGGACGACCGGCCTTACGGCGGCGGGAGCGGCATGGTCATGAAGGTCGGCCCCATCGTCCGGGCCCTCCGGGACCTGGAGCCCGTGGAAGGCACGGAGCGGATCGCGCTGCTCTCCCCGCAGGGACGGCTCTTTGACCAGGATCTGGCCTGGGAGCTCTCGACGCTCGACCGGCTGGTCCTGGTCTGCGGCCGGTACGAGGGGATCGACGAGCGGGTCCGGGAAGGGTATGCGGACCTGGAGATCTCCATCGGGGATTTCGTGCTGAGCGGGGGCGAGGTGGCCGCCATGGCGGTCATCGACGCGGTCGGGCGGTTGGTGCCGGGCGTGCTGGGCTGCGAGGACTCCAACCGCGAGGACTCGTTCGAGGAGGGTCTCCTGGAGCACCCCCACTACACGCGGCCGCCGGTCTTCGAGGAGCGGTCCGTGCCGGAGATCCTGCTCTCCGGGGACCATGAGAAGATCCGGCTATGGCGGCGCGCCGAGGCCCTGAAGCGAACCCGGGAGCGGCGGCCCGACCTCCTGGAGGGGGCGCACCTGAGCGAGGAGGACAGAAAGCTGTTGAGGGACCCGAAGTGAGATCCCGGCCGCTATGGCCCGTGCAGAAAATGAAATTTTACCTCGGCCTGGTTCACTACCCGGTCTACAACAAGAACGGGGATACCATTGCTTCCGCCGTCACGACCCTGGACTTGCACGACCTGTCCAGGCTCTGCCGGACTTACGGCCTGAAGCGGCTCTTCGTGATCACCCCCCTGACCGACCAGCAGGAGCTGGCAGGACGGGTGATTCGGCACTGGACGGAAGGGTACGGAGCGCAGTACAACAGGGACCGCAAAGAGGCCGTCGAGCGGATCGACGTGGTCCCCGACATCGATGCGGCTGCGGGCGCCGTCCGAACCGAGGAAGGCGAGGCGCCCCGGCTGGTGGCGACGGATGCAGCGCCCGGGAACGGGACGCTGGGGTTTCCCGAGGCTCGGGAGATCCTGGGCGGGAGCCGGCCTTCCCTGCTCCTGCTGGGCACGGCCTGGGGGCTTCACCGGGACGTCCTGGACCGGGCCGATCACGTGCTGGAACCCGTTCGGGGTACGGGACACTACAACCACCTCTCGGTTCGAACGGCCGGGGCGATCATTCTGGATCGGCTGATTTCCGGGGCCACCATCCCCGGAGCGACATAGAAAAGAGGAGAGCAGATTCATGAACATTTTGGAAACGTTGGAAAACGAACAGATGCGGTTGGACATCCCCGCGTTCAAGGCGGGGGACACCATCCGCGTCCACGCCCGCATCAAGGAAGGTGAGAAAGAGCGGATCCAGGTCTTTCAGGGGTTCGTCCTCCGAAAGCGGAAGGGAAAGACCGGGGCCACCTTCACGGTGCGCAAGGTCTCCTACGGCATCGGCGTGGAGCGAATCTTTCCCCTCCACTCCCCCTCCATCGACAAGATCGAGGTCGTCTCGAGAGGTAAGGTGCGGCGGGGAAGAATCTACTACATGCGCAAGCTGAGGGGGAAAGCGGCCCGGATCAAGGAAAAGAGGACTTAGGGCCGCGCCGTATCGGGATTGACTCGATCTGCCCAAAATCTGGCGTTGTTCCCCGGCGAGGCCCGTTCGATCGACGGTCCCTTCGCGTTCGAGAGTGCGGCGCGAAAGGCGGGATATGCCGCCGTTGCGGGGGTGGACGAGGTCGGAAGAGGCCCCCTGGCCGGGCCGGTTGTGGCCGCTGCGGTCATCCTCCCGGAGCGTTCCGACCTGGACGGGGTTCAGGATTCCAAGAAGATGACGGAGAACGCCCGGGTCCGGGCCTTCTCCGTCATTCATGAGAAGGCCTTCGCCGTGGGCATCGGAGTGGTTCCCCCGGCCTACATCGACGAGCACAACATCCTGGACGCCTCCCTGGAGGCCATGAAGCAGGCGGTCTCCTTTCTCGAGCCCCGGCCCGACTTTCTTCTCGTGGACGGCATATTCCCCGTTCCGATGCGGATCCAACAGCGCTGCCTGAAGCATGGAGACAAACGCAGCCTTTCGATCTCCGCCGCCTCGGTGATCGCGAAGGTGTACCGGGACCGGATCATGTGCTCCCTCGACGCGCGCTTTCCCCAATACGGATTCTCGAGCCACAAAGGCTATGGAACGGAGGCCCACCTGAAAGCCCTGCGCCGCCACGGCCCCTGCCCCATTCACCGGAGATCGTTCCGCGGGGTGCGGGTTCCCACGGACGGTTGGCTTTTCTGAGCTGTTCGCCCGGCTCGGACCCGGGTCGAGACCCCTTCCATTCGAAACGCTCCGGGCGCAGCGGCCGGAACCGCCCCCGGTGCGGAAAGGAGCACCCGTTGACGCACCGGCGGCTGGCCCTGGGAAAAGCCGGAGAGGATCTGGCGGTCGGACGCCTCGAGCAGCTGGGATACCGCATCCTGGAGCGGAACTACCGCTGCCCCCTCGGGGAGATCGACCTGGTGGCGGAGGACGGCGGCTGCCTGGTGTTCGTCGAGATCAAGACCCGGCGGGGAGGCACCACGGGCGACGCCAAGGCGGCCGTGAACCTTCGCAAGCAGAGGCAGGTCACCAGGGTCGCGCTGCACTACCTGAAGACCCGGGGGCCCGCCGGGAGCCGGGCCCGGTTCGACGTGGTCGCCGTGAGCCTGGACCGGGGACGAAAAGAGGTGGAGCTGGTGCGGAACGCATTCGAGGCGGCTTCCTGAAAGCGGCCCCCTCGACCCGGGAACGGCTGACCATGTCCGATGAGCCGCAAGAAACCGGAAACTCCCCGAATCACGGGGTGCTCTACGTGGTGGCCACGCCCATCGGAAACCTGGAGGACATGACCCTCCGTGCGCTGAGGGTTCTCGGGGAGGTCGACCTGATCGCGGCCGAGGGGGTGGAGCACACACGGCGGTTGTGCCGCCGGTACGAGATCGGCACCAGGCTCATCTCGTACAACCAGAACAACCGCCGGCGCAAGGAGCCGGGGCTCCTGGAAAAGCTCCGCTCCGGCCGGAAGGTGGCCCTGGTCACGAACGCCGGCACCCCGGGCATCTCCGATCCCGGCACCCTGCTGATCCGCCGGGCGCTGGACGAGCGCATTCGGGTCGAGGCGGTTCCGGGTCCCTGCGCCGCAGTGGCCGCCCTCTCCGTCTCCGGGCTCCGCTCGGACGGGTTCCTCTTTGCCGGCTTTCTCCCGAGCCGCTCCGGCCGGAGGCGCAAGGAGATCGAACCGCTCGTGCCGGAGCCCCGGACGCTGGTGTTTTACGAGGCGCCCCACCGCATCCGGGCCATGCTGGAGGACTTGCGCGACGTCCTCGGAGACCGGGAAGCGGTGATCGCCCGGGAGATGACCAAGATCCACGAGGAGATCCTCCGGGGGACCCTGGGGGAGCTGGCTGAACTGGTGGGAGACGGTCGGGCCCGCGGCGAGTTCACGGTGATGGTGGAGGGCGCCTCGGGCGGGACGTCTGGCGACGTGCCGGAGACGGAGCTCCGCGAACGGATCAAGGAGCTCCTCGGCCGGGAAGACATGAGCCTGCGGGACGTGGCGGAAAAACTCGCCCTTGAACAGGGCCTCGGTTACAGGCATATTTACAAGGTGTGCCTGGAAATACAGGATTCTCTGAAGACCCGCTAGCGAAGGATACCTTTTTCGCGGGTCGACGCACCGGAACGCGACCAGGGCTGGGACGTATGGAGCTGACAAGGACGCTGCGGATCACGAACGACCTGGGGCTTCACGCCAGAGCTGCGGCCAAGATCGTGGAGCTGGCGGGACAGTTCGACGCCCGGCTCTACCTGGGCAAGGACGGAAACGAGGTGGAGGGCGGAAGCATCCTCTCGATCCTGACTCTGGCCTGCCCGAAAGGAACGGAGGTTTCCATCCGAACCGACGGAAAGGACGCCGGGGCGCTTTTGGAAGCGCTCTGCAGGCTGTTCGAGGACAAGTTCGGCGAAGAATCATGAATAACACGGACCAGCAGACACTTACGGGAATCCCGGTCTCATCGGGGATCGTCCTGGGCAAGGCCAGGGTGATCGACCGCTCCCGCGTGAAGATCCTCTACCAGTATTTGGTCAGCGACCGCCAGGTAAACCTCGAGGTGGAGCGCTTCAAGGAGGCCCTGGCCGCGGCCAAGGCCCACATCGCCACCCTGCGGGACCGCATGCCCGAGCCGCTCAAGGCCCATGGCTTCATCCTGGACACCCACCTGATGATCCTCGACGACAGCATGCTCAGCGACGCCACGGTCCGCACCATCCTGGACGAGAAGATCAACGCCGAGTGGGCCCTCAAGAAGTCCGTGCACGCGGTTCGCCAGCTCTTCGAGCAGATCGAGGACGAGTACATCCGCGAGCGGATCAACGACGTGGAGAACGTGGCCCAGCGGGTTCTCAGAAACCTGGCCGGAAAGGAGCCCGCGAGCCTCTCGGAGATCGACGAGCGGGTCATTGTCGTGGCCCACGACCTCTCGCCTATGGATACGAGCGAGATGAACATCGCCAAGGTGATGGGCTTCATCACCGACGTAGGTGGGCGGACGTCCCACACGGCCATTATGGCCAAGGCCCTCAAGATTCCCGCGGTGGTGGGCCTGGAGTCCGCCACCCAGGTCATCCCCGACGGGACCCTGATCATCGTGGACGGAAACACCGGCCAGGTCATCGTCAACCCGGATGACGAGACCATCATCGCTTGCCAGGAGAAGCAGCTCGAGCACGAAAAGCGCGAGTCAAACATCCTCCGGCAAAGCCACCTGCCCGCGGAGACCACGGACGGCCGCTGCACCACCATTCTGGCGAACATCGAGTTTCGCGAGGAGGTGGCCGTGGCCCGGGACCATGGAGCCGAAGGCATCGGCCTCTACCGGACCGAGTTCCTCTTCCTTCGGAGCAAAGACCTGCCCACCGAGCAGGAGATGTTCGAGGACTACAGGGAGGTGGTCGAGATCTTCGCTCCCATGCCCGTGACCATTCGCACCCTGGACCTGGGAGGGGACAAGTTCTCCTCGGTCCTTCCCCTGGACAAGGAGATGAACCCCGCCCTGGGCCTTCGTGCGATCCGTTTCTGCCTGAAAGAGGAAAAGATCTTCCGCAGGCAGCTCCGGGCCATCCTGAGGGCGAGCGCCTTCGGGCACGTGCG
>JAIPEI010000050.1 GCA_021737245.1 Deltaproteobacteria bacterium
GATCCCGCTTTTCCATTACGCCCTCAAACAGGAGGGCATCCTGTTCCTGGGCAGCTCGGAGAGCGTGGGCCGCCACCAGGAGCTGTTCCGCGTGGTGAGCAAGCCACACAACATCTACCGCAAGAAGAACCACGCGTTCCGGCCTCAGCTCCGATTCCCTACGGGCGCGAGGAAGCTGGAGCAGCACGGCGGACCGGCGCCGGCCGAGGAAGGGGCGATGAAGGGGCCGACGGGCGTGGCCCGGGCTGCAGAGAAGGTGATCCTGGAGGAGCACACGCCTGCCTGCGTGGTGGTGAGCAGCAAAGGGGAGGTCCTCCATTTTCACGGGCGCACGGGCAAGTATCTGGAGCCCGCTTCCGGCGCGCCCACGCTCCAGGTGGCGGACATGGCCAGGGAGGGACTACGCTTCGCCGTGCTCTCTGCCATTCGCCGGGCCCGCGAGAAGAACATCGAGGTGCGCGAGCACGATGTGCGGGTCAAGACCAACAGGGGGAGCCAGCGGATCGATCTGGTGGTGAGGCCGTTCAGCGAGCCCCCGATCAAGAACGGTCAACTGATCGTGTTCCAGGAGCTGCCCGACCCGCCCGGGCCGGAGGGGGACGAGGAGGCGGTCCGGAACGTCATCGAGGGGGTGGTCCTGACCTTTATCAACATCGACGCCCAGAAGCAGGCCCAAAAGGAACTTCAGGAGATGACCGAACGAATCTTGGCCTCGGCCAGGCGCTTTGCCGAGTCCATCGTGGACACGGTGCGGGAGTGTCTGATCGTGCTGGACGAGGAGATGCGGGTGGTCACGGCCAATCGCAGCTTTTACCGCACCTTCGGAACCGCATCCAATGAGGTCGAGGGGAGGAACCTCTTCGAGCTGGAAGGCGGCCGGTGGGATCTTACCGAGCTGCGCAGTTTGCTCGAGAAGACCCTGGAGCAGGACCGGACCTTCGAGGGCTTTCGGCTGGAGCACGAGTTTTCCCGGGTCGGGTTCAAGCGGCTGGTGCTGAACGCCCGGGCTCTCCGGGACGACCAGGTGGAGGAGCGCCGGATCCTGCTGGCCATGGAGGACCGGACCGGGGATGAGCAGGCCGATGAGCCGGAGAAGACGTCATGAGCCACAGCCGGAGATCCAGCAGCGCGTTTCGTGCGCTCCGGGAGGAGGCCGAGCGGATCCTGCGGGAGCAGTCGAAAGGAACGCCGGAAGCCGGCCAGGAAGAGTTTCTGCGCCTGGTCCATGAGCTCGAGGTCCATCAGGTGGAGCTGGAGATCCAGAATGACGAGCTGCGCCGCGCCCAGGCCGAGCTCGAAGCCTCGCGGAACCGGTTTGCCGAGCTGTACGAGTCCGCGCCCGTGGCCTATGTAATCTTGAACCCGAAGGGCCTGATCCAGCGGGCCAACCGGGCCGCGCAAGAGCTCCTCGGGGAAAATCCGGAGGGGCGCCCATTCTCCGCGCTGGTCCTGGACGACGACCTTTTTGCCTACTACGGGTACATCAACGAGCAGGCCGCCCAGCACCGGCCGGAGGCTGTGGAGCTCCGAATGGCCCCCCGTCCCGGCAAAGCGCCCGTTCACGTCCTGGTCGAGAGCGCGCTCCACCCCCATGCGGACGAAGGGGGACCACGCTGGTGCCTGGCCCTGGTGGACATCACGGCTCGAAGGCGTACGGAGCAGGAGCTCGAGGCCCTGACCGCATCGCTGGAGAAGCAGGTACAGGACCGGACTGCAGCGCTGGAGCGGTCCGAGGCCCGTGCCCGGGACGAGGCCCGGTGGAGGCGCCGCCTCGCCGACAGGCTCGTGGAGCTCCTGGAGGAAGATCGCCGCTCCACGGCCAGGTCGCTTCACGACGACGTGGGCCAGATCCTGGTCGCGGTCAAGATGCAGCTGGAAAGCCTCCAGGCGGACCGGGGAGACCCGGGTGCAGAGGCGGACGGTCAGCTGGACCGGGCCGTGAAGGACCTTCAGGACGCCGTGGCCAGGCTGCGGAACGTGAGCCGCCGGCTCCACCCGACCAGCCTGAGCGTGCTGGGCCTGGTCGCGGCTCTCCGTTCCCTGCGCGAAGAGGTGCAAAAGGGGGCGTGCCGGATCCATTTTTTCTTCCACGAGGTGCCGGAGGAGCTGGACCCCGACCTGGCCTTGACGGTCTTCCGCATCGCCCAGGAGGCCGCGGCCAACGCGATCCGGCATGCCGGCTGCCGGGAGATCCATTTGAGCCTGGCGGCACGGAACAACACCCTCCACCTCAGCGTAGAGGACGACGGCCGAGGCTTCGACTGGGAAGAAACAACGTTCGAGGCATCAGGCCGGGATTCGCTGGGTCTCATGATCATGCAGGCGAGGGCGATCCAGGCGGACGGCGATCTGCGTGTGGAGACGAGCCCGGGAAAGGGCACCACGGTGACGGCGGAGATCCCGCTCAAGCCGCGGCTGGAGCCTGAAGAGATCCGCAGACCTTGAGCGCGGGCAGACGGAGGAGCGACATGGCACGCAAGAACGAATCGACCGTCTTCATTGTGGACGACCATGATGTGGTGGTCCAGGGCATCCAGAGCGCCCTCCGGGGGCACCCGGAGTTCAAGGTGGCGGGCGCGGCCGCGGACGGGGCCACGGCCGTGGAGCAGGCCGGCACACTGAAGCCGGACATCCTCATTTTGGACGTCTCCATGCCGGGCATGAACGGGGTGGAGACCGCCTACCGGATCCGCGAAATCTCCCCGGATACGCGCCTGGTGATCTTCAGTATGCACGCAGAGCCGGAGTTCGTGCTCTCGCTCTTCCGCGCGGGAATCTCCGGGTACGTGCTCAAGGACGAGTCGCTCACCGCCCTGATGGACGCCCTGGAGATCGTCCGCAACGGGGGCACCTCTTACAGCAGCACCGTCAACCGGCTGCTCCACGAGCACATGCTGGAGCTGGAGCTTGGGGTAGGCAAGGAGGCCCGGGAGATGCAGGACGGGATCGCCCGGCTGAGCGCACGGGAAAAGGAGATCTTTCCGCTCCTCGCCGACGGAATGAGCGTCAAGGAGATCGCGGACCGCCTCTGCATCAGCCCCAAGACCGTGGAGTCTCACAAGTACAACATCTTCGACAAGCTCAAGGCCCGATCCATTGCAGACCTCACCAAGCTGGGCATCCGCAAGGGGCTTGTGAAGGCCTGAGCATTTTCCTGAATTTCCCTATCCAAATACCGGGTTTTCCCGATTCCCTCCGCTTTCCTCATTCCCTATTCTGAATGCACGTTCGTGCCCCGGAACTCCGGGGCCGGGATGCGCTGATGCATTTTCCATGATTTCCTGATGCAGAACCGGGATTCTCCCGATGGACGGAGTCCCGGCTGTTTCGTAGGATGAAGCCAAACAACCACAACCGGGATCGATCGGCTTCCCCGGTTCTCCCAGGGGAGATCCGAGGGTGAAGGATCCAGAGCGGATACGCACCCGATCGAACGATACGAGCCCATGAAAAGAGAGCCCCCCATGATTCGCATCCTGATCGCAGAGCCGGACGAAGGCCTGCGCATTCTCCTGACCGAGGAGCTGGTGGAGGAAGGGTACGACGTGATCTCGACCCATCCCGAGTCCCTGTGGGATCGGCTGGAGGAGGAAAGACCCCAACTGGTGCTCCTGGGACTGGCCCGGCGCAACCGTCTGCGGGTCCGGGGGCTGCAGGCGGAGGGGCTCCCTGTCCTGATCTACGGCCGGAGTCCTCTCTACCCCGAGGGAGACGAGGATTCCAAAAGGAACGGCGCCGTGACCGCGGAGTTCGACCTGAAGCAGATCAAGGCCAAGATCCCGGAGGTGCTGGAAGGGTTGAGATCGCCCGAGCGGCCTCTGTCCGGGGTTTCGAACCGAATGCACCGAAGCCTGCCACAGGACCAGATACAGTTCGATTTCAGCGGAGGAAATGGAAGATGAGCCTGGACGAAACCACATCCCGGGTACAGATCCTTCTTGTGGAGGACGACGAGGCCATCCGCATCATGCTCCTGGAGCTCCTGAGACGGGAGGGGTTCACCGCGCTCTCGGCCGGGGACGGCCTGGAGGCGTCGGTCCTCCTCTCGAACGTTACACCGGATCTCGTGGTCACAGACTACAACATGCCGCATATGGACGGATGGGAGCTCGCCCTTTACGTCCGCCGGCGATTTCCCCTCATCCCGGTCCTGCTCGTCACCGGGGAGCCGGACGGGCTGTCAAGGGCGCATCATGCGGGGAGCCCCTTCAACGCCGTCCTGGGCAAGCCGTTTCAGCTGCACTCCCTGCTGTCCATGATCCACGCCCTTCTGAACAAAGGCGCGCAACCGAAGAGGAGATCCCATGGCCCGGAACTTCCGCATGAATATCAGCCGGAGCTCGGATAGCCTTCACCTTCACCTCGAAGGCGAGCTCGACGGATCGTCGGCCAGCGTCCTGATAAACACCCTCGAAACGCACCGAAACGGCTCCGGCCGGATCGTTGTTCACACCGACGGGCTCACCAACCTGCACCCGTTCGGGGTGGCCGTGTTCCAGGACCACCTTCTCCGCGTGAGAAACGGCAACGCCATCGTGACCATCACGGGCGCAAACCGGGACCGTATGGCACCTGGATGAAACCAAGACCCCGGGCTCAGAAGGCCGGGAAGACAAGAGGGGAGCCCCGCCATGGAAAAAATCATCGACAGCCTTCTACTGAAGCTCTGCAACCGGGGACTGACGGACCAGGAGGTTCCCTGGCTCATCCGCGACGTGCTGAACACCCTGAACAGCAACAGCGTCTTCACCCTGGAGCATCTCAACTGGAAGCTGTCATCGCTGGGATGGGAAAAGAATCTCCTGGACGGGCACATTCTCGAGCTCATGCTCTGCCTCATCGAAGACGATCTCAAGACCACGCCACAGGGGCAGATGGTTCACTAGCCTTTCCGAATTGGAAACGCAGCAATGCCCAAATTTCCTTTATTCGGGCACTCACGAGGAGACCATTTCCTCTTTCAGCTGATCACGGTCGTTTGCATTCACACACCTTCGCACCCGGGTACGCCGAACGCCGGCACTGGAGCAGGGAAAAGGAGAGCAACATGAAGCATCGTCGCGCTTTCACGATACTGCTGGCAGACAGCGATCCGGACGAGTACCACCTGCTTTACGACGCGCTGGCACAGAACGGGTACAGGGGTGATCTCCAGTATGCTTCGGACGCGGAAGAGCTCATGGCCCATCTCCGCAGCGGGCGCGTCGCACCCTCCCTCATCCTCCTGGAGCTCAACCTGCTCGGCGGAGAGGACGGAGAGGCACTGTCCCGGCTCCAGGCGGATCCATCGCTTCGACACATACCCGTCGTGGTCATGACCACGTCGTCGTCGCCCGAGGATGTGGCTCGAAGCTATGCCCTGGGGGCGAGATCGCACGTGGACAAGCCTCTCACCATGGACGAGCAGGTGAGGGTGGTGGGAATCCTGCTGAACTACTGGATGGACGCGGTGATCGTTCCCGAGCCCTCACCGCAGCTTCAAACGGTCGAATCTCTGGAATCCTTTTCCTCCAGGCCCCTCGAATCGGAATTTCCCTTCTAAGCGCTGCGGCTGGACCTCCGCGCTTTTCCTGCCCTCCCCATCCCGTCTCCGCCCATGGTCCTCCAGCAATTGCCGGCCCTACATCCCCTCCTGAAACGGAATACAGGATGAACCCGATTGCTCCGCCCGGCACCCCTGAGGTAGGAGTAAGAGTAGGGTTTTCGAGGACCGAACTCGAGCGATTGCCGGGGGTTGCCAAAAACCGAGAAGAGGGTTTCCGCACTCGGCTCAGGAACGAGACAAGGAGAGGAGCATTCAATGAGCATGGACTGGAAAGGGTTGAGAGAACTGCTGGAGACCGAAGACCGCAGCGAACCGGTCGTAAGCCTGTACCTGAACCTCGCCGATCCCGGAAGGATCGAAACCGAGCTCAACTCCCTGGTCCGGACCGCACACAAGCAGCTCGATAAGGATGAACGCTTCGAGGGAAACCGGCGCAGGAAGCTGGACCGTCTGCTCTCCGACATGCATCGCCGGTTGAGAAGCGAGATCGGGCCGGAGACCTCCGCAAGGCTCCTGGTGGTGTTCGCCGATACCGACGGCCTTTGGCGGGAGTACCGCCTCCCCGTGGCGCTGCCCAGCCGCATGGTGATTCGGCAGGATCCCTACACGCGGCCCCTGGGCCTTCTCCTGGACGAGTTTCCGCGATACGCCGTGCTGGTGGCGGACGCCCGGAAAGCCCGCCTTTTCAGCCTCTACCTCGGCGATCTCGAGGAGCACCCGGACGTCCTGATTCGCGACGAGGTGCCGGACCGCGTACGAGCAAAGAAGTCCATGGCCGTCTCCGCCTGGGGGGTTTACAGCGGCGTGGGCGACCAGCGGATCCAGCGTCACATCGAGGACCACATGCACCGGCATTTCAGGCACGTGGCGGAGCGTGCCTTCAGCTGGTTCAAGGCAGAGCGTTTCAATCGGATGATCGTGGCCGCCCCGGACGAGCGCACCCTGTCCCGGCTGAAGGACCACCTGCACAGCTACCTCAGCAGGCGGGTGCGCGGGGAGTTTACGGCCCGACCCGACGACGACCGGCAGGAGCTCAAGGAGAAAGCCATCGAAAGAACCCGGGAGATCGAACGCAGGGAGGAGCGGGAACTGCTGGACCGCCTGATCGATCACCACCTCTCCGGCGGCCTGGGGGCGGTCGGCCTGCAGCCGGTGCTGGACGCCCTTCTCATGGGGCAGGTGCACACCCTCGTGATGAAGGACGATTTCGAGACCTCCGGGTACGTGTGCCCGGAAGACCGATACCTGTCCGCGGGCGCCGCATCCTGCCCGTCGTGCGGGCAACCGCTCCAGCCGGTGGATCGCTTTGCGGACGAAATCGTGCAGGAGGCCCTGAACCAGGGCGCCGAGATCCAGCACGTAACCATCGAGAACGAGGGGTTCGACCCGCACGGGATCGGGGCGCTCCTGCGCTTCCGCGTATAGCTCGTGCCCATCCATAAACGAACTTTGGGCATTGCTGCGTTTCCAAACAATGAACCTCGCTGATCGACGATGAGATTGGCAAATAAGACCCTTTCTGGATGGAAACCAGCTCAGGGAGGGGAGACACACGGGCATGAAGAAGACCATAAGAGATGTGGATGTTTCCGGGAAACGCGTGCTGGTGCGCGCGGACTTCAACGTGCCCCTCCGGGACGGCGAGATCACGGACGACGCCCGGATACGTGCCTGTCTGCCCACCATTGAGGATCTGCTCCAACGGGGCGCCCGCGTCATCCTCTGCTCCCACCTGGGACGCCCCAAGGGGCGGGAGCAGGAAGAGCTCCGGCTGACGCCGGTGGCGCGGAGGCTGTCGGAGCTGCTGGCCAGGAAGGTGGATTTCCTGGAGGACTGCGTGGGGGAAAGGGTTCGGCAGGCTGTGGAGGGCATGGGGGACGGGGATGTGATCCTTCTCGAAAACACCCGGTTTCATCCCGAGGAAAAACAAAACGACCCCGCCTTCGCCGCGAAGCTGGCCGAACCGGCGGAGCTCTTCGTAAACGACGCGTTCGGCACGGCCCACCGCGCCCACGCCTCCACCGAAGGGGTGGCCAGGCATCTTCCGGCGGTGGCGGGCCTTCTCATGGAGAAGGAGCTTCTACGTCTGTCCCAGGTCCGGGACGCCGCGGAACCCCCGTTCGCCGCCGTGATGGGAGGCGCCAAGATCAGCGACAAGATCGGCGTCATCGGAAACCTGCTCGACCGGCTGGACCTGCTTCTGGCGGGAGGCGGGATGGCCAACACCCTGCTGCGGGTGGGAGGCGTCGAGATCGGCCGGTCCCTGGCGGAGGAGGACCAGCTGGAAACGGCCGCCCGCATCGCGGATCGGGCCGGGTCCAGGCTCGTTCTGCCCGTGGACGTGGTGGTGGCGGAAGACCCCCGCACCGGCCGGGGAAACAGGACCGTGAGGGTGGGAAACATCCCTGAGAACAGCATGATCCTGGACGTGGGTCCGGAAACGCTGGAACGGTTCAGGAAACGGCTGGACGGGGTCCGAACGGTGGTCTGGAACGGACCCCTGGGCGCCTTCGAGCATCCGCCCTTTGACCGGGGAACCCTGGCCATGGCCGGGATCCTGGCCGATCTGAACGCGGAAACCATCATCGGCGGAGGTGACACGGGGGCAGCCGTGGCCCGGGCCGGCGTCGTGGACCGCGTGTCCCACGTTTCCACCGGGGGAGGGGCCTTCCTCTCATTCATCCAGGGAGAAACGCTTCCCGGGTTGGCGGTGCTGCAGGACAAATAGGATCAGATGCCCCCGGTCCGGTTTCTCACCCGGAACGAGCAAAAGCTCAACGAGACCATCGACCAGGGTTACCGAAAAGTGGAAACGCTCGAGGCCCGGATCGCGCCTCTTTTCCGGCCGTCGTCCCCTGATTCCTGCGTCGACCGCCCGGAAGGCCCGGCCCGCTTGCCGGAGGGAGGAAGGAAGGTCGCATGAACGTCAGCCTGCCGCTCCTGGATTTCCTGGCCGCCCTGTCCGTGGCCCTGATCGTGGGCGGCCTGTTCGTCCTTCTCACGCGCCGGTCGGGACCCGTCAACGGGCTGCTTTGGCTGTTTCTGCTGATCCTGCTCGCCACCTGGGCCGGAGGGATCTGGCTGAGGCCGTTCGGGCCCGTGGTCCTGGGCGTGCACTGGTTCGTCTTCATTGTTTCCGGCGTCGTCGTGGTTCTCCTGCTCTCCGTCTCACGCGTCTACCGGCATTACAGCGGGCCTCGGGGACGTCACGACACCCTGGACATGCTGGAGGAAATGGAGAAGGACAGGGCGCGGAAACGCGCCGCTTACCTGAGCCTGGGCGTGCTGTTCTGGTTCCTTCTGGCCGTGCTGGTCACGGTGATCCTGCTGCGATACCTGCTCTGACCGGAGCCGGGTGCCGGCCTCTTTCCCCCGGACGGACCGATTCAACGCGCACGAACCCCTTCGATCCCCGCAAACAGGCCGGGATCCGCATGCCCACTCCACAGGCGAGAACGGCAAGGGGGAGAGGCCGTGCTGTTTCGAAGGGTTTGCTCCCTGGAGCTTCCTGCTGTATGCTGCGGTCCATTGGAACGCCGGGATTCGAGGTCGACCGAGGGCAACACAGCAAAAAATGGAAGGGACCATGCATGGAAGGCGAGAACAGCCCCTATCTCATGGAGCACGGGGAGGAGATCCTGCGCCTCGAGATGAAGACCGATCCGGAGGTCCTCCGGAAGCAGGCTTGCTGGTGCGGGGTCGCGCCGGGGCTGCGCGTGCTGGACGCGGGTTGCGGCCCGGGCAAGACGAGCGCCATCCTCCACGGGATGGTCCTCCCGGAAGGCCGGGTCCTGGGAGTAGACGCCTCGCCGGAGAGAATTCGGCACGCCGAAGCCCGCTACGGGGGGGATGGGCTCTCCTTCCTCGTCCACGACTGGGCCACCCCCCTCCAGGACGTGGAACCCTTCGACCTGATCTGGGTTCGCTTCGTTTTGGAGTACAACCGCAGGGGGAGCTTCAGGATAGTCCGTAACCTGTCCGACTGCTTGCGGCCCGGCGGCACCCTCTGCCTGATGGATCTGGACCACAACGGCCTGAACCATTACGAGCTTCCCCGGGAGATGGAGGCCGTGATCAAGGAGCTGATGGGTCGCCTGGAGCGGGATCACGACTTCGATCCCTATGCCGGGAGAAAGCTGTACGCCCACCTGTACGACCTGGGGTACGAGGAGATTGAGGTGGCGCTCACCGCCCACCATCTCATTTACGGTCCCCTGCGGGAGGAGGACGCCTTCAACTGGATCAAGAAGCTGGAGGTCGTCTCTTCGAAAACCGCGCAGGTCCTGGACCGATACCCGGGCGGACGGGAAAGGTTCATGTCGGACTTCAAGACCTTCTTCACCCACCCCCGGAGGTTCACCTACACGCCCCTCATCTCATGCAAGGGGGTGAAGCCGGGCTAATCGGCGGCAAGGGCGTCTTTCACCACATCGAGCATCTGCTTGAAATCGTACGGCTTGGGGATGAAACCATATGTCTTGCCCTCGATGCCGTGCGTGGAGGCCTCGTCCAGGGCGTAACCGCTGGAGATGATCACTTTCGCCCGGGGATCCCTGTCCAGGAGGGCCTCGAGGCAGCGCACCCCCCCCATGCCCGGCATGATCAAGTCCAGGATGATGAGATCCACGGACGTTCCGCTGCGGTCATAGATCCATAGGGCCTCTTCGCCGTCCTTTGCCAGAAGAACGGTGTAACCGTATCGGTGCAGGATCTCTTTGCCCAACGCCCGGATGACTTCCTCGTCGTCCACGAGCAGGACGGTCTCCCCGCTGCCCCGCGCGGGGAGCGATTCGTTCCGGACCTCCGTTCCGGCCGGGACGCTGCCGAGGGCCGGGAAGAAGATCTTGAAGGTGGAGCCCTGTCCCGGCTCGCTCTCACAGGTGATCTCACCCCCGTGGCTCTTGACGATGCCGTAGACCATGGCCAGGCCGAGGCCGCTGCCCTTCCCCTGCTCCTTGGTGGTGAAAAAGGGCTCGAACATGCGGTCTACGGTCTCCCGGTCCATGCCCGTGCCCGTATCCGACACGGTGAGGCGGACATACGGTTTCGGCACGGAATCCCGATTTTCCCGGTCGCCGGCCTCGACCCGCATCACGTTGGCGGTCTCGAACACCAGCCTTCCCCCTTCGGGCATGGCGTCGCGGGCGTTGATCCCGAGGTTCATCAGGATCTGCTCCACCTGGATGGTGTCCGCGTTGACAATGTGAAGGTTGTCCTCCGGGTGGAAACAAATCTCGATCATCTTGGGAATGGTCCGCTCGAGCATCTCGACGACCTGCATCACCTCCCGGTTGAGATCGGCCGGGCGCAGGCGGCTCTCGACCTTCCGGCCGAAGATCAGGAGCCGCTTGATCAGCTCGCTGGCACGCTCCACGGACCTCCCGATCGCCCGAAGCTTGGCATGCGCCGGATCCTCGGGACCGCGCTCCATCAGGAGGATCTGGGTGTAACCGTAGATGGCCTGGAGGATGTTATTGAAGTCGTGGGCGATGCCGCCCGCGAGGGTCCCCACCGCCTCCATCTTCTGCGCCACGAGCAGCTGCTTCTGAAGCGCCTCCCTGTCCCTCTCCACATCCCGGAGCTCGGTGATGTCGTTTCCGATGCACAGGATCTCCTGGAGCCTTCCGTCGCTCCGGAAGGTGGGGCGGAAGGTCCACGCAACCCAAGCCGTACCGCCCCCCCGGAGCACGTTCTCGATCTCCCTGACCCTCTGGTGCCAGGGCTCCCGCTCCAGGGCATCTACGAGCTCCCGGACCTGCCGTCTCGCCTCCGGCGTGTCAGGAAGGATGGTGTCGATGACGTTCCGGCCCAGCATGGTGTTCTCATCGTAGCCGAAAAACTGCTGGGCGAACTCGTTGAAGAAGAGGATGCGTCCTCCGGGGTCCATCCGCAGGATGATGCTGTTGGCGTTCTCGACCAGCTCGCGGTACTTCTTTTCGCTCTGCTGCAGCTTCCGGAAGGACAACGCGTTGTTCATGCTCACGGCCGTCTGTGAGGCGACCCCCGTCAGCACGCTCACATCGCTCTGGGTCAGGGGCCGCTTGGACTGCAGGTTGTCGACCGCCAGGATGCCCAGGGACTCGTTCTCGTAGACGATCGGGACACACACGAGTGACCGGACGTCCAGCCTGTCGATGAACTCTCGTGTCCTTGCGGACAGATTGCGCTCCTTGTGCCAGAGGTTGTCGAGCAGAAACGGCTTCTGCCTCTTGAACGCGAGGACAATCGGTCCTTCGGACTCGGGGTTGTCCAGGTGAAACTCGGTCTCCTTCAAGAGGTCTTCCTGCTCAGGGCTGTAACCGTACCCGGCAATGTGCGAGATCAGGGATTTGTCCGAGTTTCCCACCATGATCATGGCCCGGTCGTACTTGAGCCGCGTCCTGATGACCTCGATGACCTTCTCCGCCAGGACCTCGATGTCCGTCAGCGTGGAGGTGACCTGACCGATCTCTTCGACCAGCAGGGAGGTGTTGTATCTCAGGTTGGTTTCATGGAGCAGCTCGTTCGCGGCATTCCCCTGCAGCTTGATGGTGTTCGTGAGCTCCCGGTTTCTGGTGTGCAGGAGATAGAGCGACACGGCCAGGCATACCGAAACATAGGCCGGCAGCAGCATCCCCCAGGGCAGCCCCGGAAAGACGAACAGCCCGCCGACCGCGGCGGGGACCCCCAGGGCGACCAGGGTGTTCCTCACCCCTTTCGCAATCATGCACGGGGTCTTCTCCCACGTGATGACGTATCTACAGGCGTCGTCGCCGCTGTGGACGCACGACGGTTGCTCCACCGCGGCCGGCTTCCCGGTGAACCACTCGGTCAGGGCCTCCAGTGTGCCGAGCCGGTTCCGGCACTGGTAGGGCTTTTCTTCGACGCCCGAATGGGGCCGGGCCTCGATCTCCACCTTGGAGGATCCCAACCGCCTGGCCCTGACCGAGGCCCCGCGGCTCATGAGCGGATACAGCCTCCCCATCAAGAGGTACACGGACATGGGACTCAGAAATCCCAGCGTGTACTGCCTGGCGGCGCCCAGGGCCCGGGAGGACACTGTGAACCGGCCGGCCTCCCGGGCGATCTCCTGGTTCTGCGTTTTTACGACCAGAATATCATGAAACCGGTCCACCTGCCGCTGGTTGAACCAGTGCGCCGGATCGTCCACCTCGTACCTGGTCATGCCGGCATACTCGAGGGCATCCTCGACGTTTACATCCGGATAGTACTCCGAGATGTACTGGACGAAGGTCTTGACGATTCTGCTGTTGTACAGTGGCAGGGGCTGATCCATGAAAGGAGAGATCCCCGGAGGGCCTGCATGAACCGTACGATTTATTTCCAGTAATCGATACGGTATTTCCTGTGCAAAAAATCCTTGAAACGGTGAACATACCTCAAGTCGTACGCCCACAAGCAGTACTGCTTATCATATCCCGAAAGGCGATTCCAGGCATAATCATGGGGGTAAATCATGGCCGGCATTCGCTGCAATTCGCTTTTCACGCCCAATCCGTTGATCGCGCAGGAGAGCACATCCCAGGGCAGTTGATCCGGTCTCAACACGAAGATTTTGAAGTTGTTGACAAAGGAGGAGAGATTCAATCCGAACTCGGACCGGTTCACAATGAAAACAGCGTAGATCTCGTCGCCGCGCACCAGGGCCCGGCTGCTGCACCGTCTCTCAAAACCCGCTTTTCGGTAAAGCGCTTCCAGGGCTTCGCCCTCTCCGGACGAAAGGTCCAGGACGTCCGGAAGGAGTCCGCCTGACCGCTCTCCATAGAACCGTTTCACCGCCTCCAGCACCGTGGGCGACACCTCGGTCAACCGCCACGGCTCCGGCAGCCGCTTCCGGGGTGCCGGGGGAAGCTCCGGCAGGTAGGCGAAACGGTCCAGGGAGCAAATGCGGGGGTCATCGAGCGACCGCGCGAACCCTCCGAAGATACGGTCCGGGAACTTGTTCTCGGGGCGGAAGTAACACAGCACATATCGGGTCTGGGCGGAGGGGAGACGGTGGATGTCCTGGAGATACTGCATGATCTGTTTCAGCACCGCGAAGCCCGGTCTCTTGCTGCTCAGGTTCACGGCCGCGTGGTGCTGAATCATCCAGGACCTGCTGTAGGCGCGGAGCATGGACATGTGCCCGTAGATCGTTCCGTTGCGCTGGTAGGTGAAGTGCCGTGCGATCTCCGGGCTCTCCTGGTACAGCCTGCGGTAGGTCCCCTCGAGGGCCCGCCGCCGGGCGTGAATGCGCCGGTACTTTTCCGGGTAGATGAATCCGGACCGGAAGAAAAACGACCAGAGCCCCTCCATATCCACGTCGCTCGAGATGTAGGTGTGGGGATCCAGAGCATGGGTCAGGATGTGGGCCAGGCGGCTGTAATGCTCCAGCGACATGTCCC